>CAYGST010000001.1:0-40958 GCA_964352415.1 uncultured Planctomycetaceae bacterium
GCCCCGGGCCCCGCGCTTCCGAGAGAGCCTTCGTGACCCCGGCCCGCCTCGGCCGTTGGTTGCCCCCGCGCGGGCTGTAGGATCGCGCCTGGCGCCCCGCAGCCTTCCCCACCCAAGCTCACGTGAGACCTCGACTCCCGCTCCAAGCCGCCCTCGGCGCAGCCACGGCCCTCGCCCTGTGCGCGAGCGCCGCCCAGGCCCAGACGACGTCGCCCCTGCACACGGGGCACGCGATCCCCGGCTTCTACGGCCTGGAGTCGTCGATGCGGCCGAAGCTCGGCATGAGCTACTCGAACCGCTCGGTCGCCTACTACGCGACCACCGATCGCAACCGCAGCGGCAACGACACCGGCCTGGACGGTGAGGTCACGCACCTCTCGAACTACACGACCGCGACCTGGATGTCGCCGTGGAAGCTCTTCGGCGGGAACGTGGTCGCGGGCGCCACCTTGCCGATCCAGAACAGCGCGCAGAACCCGAGGTCCCTGGACGCCGGCAACGACGGTCTCAAGATCGGCGACGTGTACCTCCAGCCGATGACGCTGTACTGGCCGCTCGAACGGGGCTTCCTGTCCTTCGGCTATGGCCTGTGGCTCCCGACCGGGAGCTTCGACTCCGCGGACGCGAACAGCATCGGCAAGGGGTTCATGTCGCACGAGGTCTCGTTCGGGTGGACGCACTCGCCCTTCCAGAACGAGGACTGGCACTACTCCGTGCTGACGCGCTACTCGTTCCACGGCAGCGTCGACGGCCTGCAGCTCACCCCCGGCGACGACCTCGTGCTCGACTGGTCGATCGGCAAGCACGTCGGTGAGCGTTGGAACTTCGGTGCGCTCGGCTACGGCGTCTTCCAGACGTCCCGCGACAGCGGCTCGGACGCCAACGGTGATCTCGGCTACTACGGTGTCGGCGCGCTCGGCTTCGAGGGGCGCTACGCCATGCCCGACTGGGGCGGCTACGCGAGCTTCCGGATCTTCCAGGAGTTCCAGGGCTACAACCACACCGAAGGGCAGCTCGCCGTCTTGAGCCTGAGCTTCCTGCTCTAGGAGCACGTTGTGCCGCTCGCGGGCAGCACGGCCCGAGCGCCGACGTTCAGAACAGCCTCTGCTGCCCGCGCGACTCGGTGATCGACGCGAGGCGAGGGTAGCGCTCCACCAAGGATGCGGGAGCATCGACGGGCCCGCCGCCGAGCCCGGCCGCGATCTCCAGCGCATTGGCGACGGCCTGCCCCGCGAAGTGGTTGTTCGTGACGACGTAGAGGTCGTCGCTCTCGCTGGACAGGCGGCGCGCCTTCGCGACCACCGCGTCGAGCTCCTCGGGGCCGTAGAGGTAGTCGTAGCGGTCGTCGCGACCGGCCCCTTTGCAGAACCAGTTCGCGGCGTTGCGGCCGTGCAGGCGGTAGTAGCCGAGGCGCGTCGTTGCAGCGAATTCGTCCGGCGGGTGGTCCTTGGCCGCCGGCATGTCGATGTGCAAGAGCGCCACGCCCAGCCCGCGCAGCCAGTCGACGGCGCCCTCGGTGAACCAACTCGCGTGGCGCAGCTCGACGGCGAGGGGCACCTCACCGCGCCACGAATCGGCCAGTCGCTCGACGCGCGCGGCGGTCGCCTTCGTCGCGCGGAAGGTGACGGGGAACTGCGCCAGGAGTCCGCCCAGGCGCCCAGCCTCCCTCAGCGGTGCGATGCCCTCGTCGAACTGGCGCCGCGACTCCTCGTAGTCCGCGTGTTCCTGGTGCGGGCCGTGCGTGAAGTCACCGTGCAGCTTCGCGAGGAAGCGGAAGTCCTCGAACGGCTGCACGAGCTCGGCCCAGCGCTCCGCATTCTCTGCCCGCGGCATCGCGTAGAAGCTGCTGTTCACCTCGACGCAATCGAAGCGCTCCGCGAGGAACGGGAGCGGGTGGAAACCACGCGGCTTCGGCTTCGGATAGACGACCCCCTCCCAGTCGACGTAGGACCAACCGGCGGGTCCGACGCGGATCACTCGTCGAGCTCCAGGCCGAGCATCTCCGAAGCACGTCGCTCTGCGGCGAGCATGCGCCGGCGAAGCTCCTCGGTGGCCTCCGCCTGCTGCTCCTCCGTCGCGTCACGCGGAACGAGCAGAGGTTCGCCGTAGCACAGGGCCACGCGCGCTCGCGGCTTCGGAATCGTGAAGGCGTCCCAGCTGCGCATGCGCCAGGCCGGTTCGGCCGCGAGTCCGGTCGGCAGGATCGAGTACCCGGTCGCGCGCGCCATCCACGCGAGGCCCTTGTTCATCGAGTGGCGTGGACCCCGCGGTCCGTCGGGGGTGATGATGAGCACGCTTCCACCGCGCATGGCGGACAGCATGGCTCGCACCGCGCTCGCACCGCCGCGGCTGCTGGAGCCGCGAATGACGCCGTAGCCGAGGCTCTGGAGCAGGTGTTCGGAGATGTCCCCGTCACCGCTGCGCGAGACGAGCACCTGCCAACCCCGGCCGCCGTACTCCTCCATGCCGAGCAGCATTCGTCCGTGCCAGAGCGCAATGAAGTGCCCCCCACCCTTGCCACGCGCTGCCTCCATGAAGGCCTCGTTCTCGATCTCGAGCTTCCAGCTCCTCGCGTTCCAGCGCATCAGGCGCGCACCGAACAGGCGCGTCGCCCAGAGCGATGCGGCGCGGCGCGCACGACGGAGCGACTTGTTGCGGCGCAGGCGCTTGCGCAGGGGAACGGAGGCGGTCGAGGCCATGAACGTCTATCGAAGCACGTGGCGCTGCCCACGTCCCGCCCAATCACCAAGTCTCTCGCGCAGAGTCACTCGCGACGGGTCCTGCGCGACACGACTTCAGCGAGCGAGATCGAGATCGTCGCCCTGCCCGCTCTGATCGATGCCGTCCGGACCGAGCGACCAGAGCTGGTAGCTCGAGCCGTCCTCGCTGACGCTGTAGCGGAAGGCGCGACCCCAGCCATCCTCGGGCAGGGGCTTTCCGTCGAGGAAGCCGCCGGGGAAGTTGGCCGTGGGCTGCAGCAGATGCGCGAGGCTCTCCGGGTAGCGGGCTGCATCGGCGGAGTAGACGACGATTGCGACCTTGAGCTCGCGAAGATGTTCGAGGGTCACGTCGGAGGGCGCGCGGACTTCGGGGTCCGGCGGCGGGACCTCTTCCGTGACGAAGCCGACGCCGCCCTGCAGCGGCGCCTGACCGAACACCGTGAGGCCGGCGATGCCCCCAGCGGCTGCGAACAGGAACGGAATCTCCGGCCCGAAGCAGGACTCGCTGTAGGCGTAGGTTCCGCCGTCCACCTGGCGCGTCCACGACGTGGAGGGCGGGAAGTGCTCGCGGAAGACGTCGCTCGAAGGCATCGAGTCGATGGCGAACGGCAGCTCGAGGCCGCCTTGTTCGACGAGCGGCAAGAAGCCGCGGGCGGAGTCGTACACGCCAGCCAGGATCGCACCCCAGTCGGTCGTGCCGTAGCTCTGGATCCCACCCGGAAGGTCCTCGGCCGCCGTTTGCAGCACGTGCCGGTCCTCCGGGTTTGCCGTCATCAGGCGCTTCATCTCGCGCTTGGTGTAGGAGCCGCTGATCGAGATCAGCGCGCGGTCCTCGAGGATGCCCACGGCCATGCTGACGGCGAGGAACGCCGGAAGAATGTCGGCCACGCCGCTCGCGCTCGAGTTGGCGGTGATCTCGGTGAGGTCCATCCCTGGGCTGAACGACATGAACGGTCGCTTTCGATACGGACGCGCGCTGAACTGGATCGCGCCCTCGCTCATCCCGGAGACGTACTCACCGAAGCGCTCGAGTCCACGGCCGAAGGCGTCCGCGTCGTCGAGCTGCACGGCGAGGTAGACCTTGGGTAGTCCGATTCCGGTGAACGGCAGCGTGTAGAACACGACTTCGTCACCGATGGCGCCGAGGAGGTCGCGGTCCGGACGAAATCCGTGGTCGTCCTCGAGCTGCGCGAGGAGCGCCTCCGGGTCTTCGCCCAGCAGGTCACCGAGCGTGGACATCAACAGTCGCGAGAGACCGTCCCTGTCGAGGTGCGAAGCCCAGACGCCAACGGCGTCGGGGGGAACCATGCGGAAGGAGTCGCGGGCCATCGGCTCGCGGCTGAACACCCGCGGCGCGCCCTCGTCCGCGAAGCTCGCTTCGAACTCCTCGGTGACGAAGCGGCTGCCGACGAGGCGCGTGCGACTGCGGCTGCGAATCTCGCTCCCCGCCGCGACCATCCCGAGGACGTGCTCCATCATCCCCGCGGCCTCGGCCGGCAGCTCCGGAACGATGCGCAGGAGGCGGGGCAGCTCGCCAAGGCCGTCCATGGCCACGTAGCCGTTGACGACGCTGACGCCCTTGTCTCCAACGAGCCCGATACCTGCGGTGCGGTAGCCCTCATCGGACTCCAGGCTGTGCTCGACGTGACGAACAGGCGGCTGCGTGGTGTTCTGCTCGAGCCCGAAGCCGATCATCAGTCGCGGACCTTCGTTCGCGATCCAGAACGACAGGCCGGGCGATGAGCCGCCGAGCGCGTGCACGCTCCAGGCGTGGGTCGAGTCGTCCTCGGAGGTGCCGCTCGCGGTCTGGCTCCAGCCGTAGTTCGGATCGAAGCCGGCCTTCGCCTGGGCCTGGGCGCGGATGAGGTCCGCGGCCTCCGTCGCGGCCTCAGCGCTGGCGAGGTCCATCACGAAGCGCAGCTCCGCGTTTCGGAGTCGCGCGAGGAGCGCGGGGCTCATGCTGCCGTTCGAAGCGATCAGCTCGTTCGAGAGGCCTGCCAGCTCGACGCCCGAGAGGGACATCGAAATGCGCTCCACCTCCGGCACGAGATCGAGCATCTGAACGCCGACCGGAGGCATCTCGCCCCGCAGCTCTTCGAGGCCCTGGTCCACGATCGCTCGAAGGTGGATGGCCTCGCCGTCCCGGCCGAGCAGCGTGCCGAGGAACGCGCTGACGTCTTCGTCCCTTACAAATCGAGCGAGCGGCGCTTCTTCGTAGGCCGCGAGGGCCGCCTCGATGTCGGGAACCTCGAAGAACAGGTTCGTGTCGGCCGGGTGCAGCGTCGCGTGCCCTCCACCGAGGTGGAGGAGGAGCGCCGGGAGGAGAGCGGGGGCGAACATGTGTCGGGCTTCGAAGGGGTGGAACGTCTCAGATGCCGGCGAACCCGAGCAGGGCCTTCTCGTTGGCGATGATCGCCTTCTCGAGATCCTTGAAGGCCTTCCCAATCACCTTGGGGTCGCCCGCCTCGATCGCCTTCTTCACGACCGCGTACGCAGCAGTGACCTCAGGGTTCTTGCCGTCAATCGCAAAAGCGACGAGGAGGCCGAGCTCGTTGAGCAGCTTCGCAGAGTCGTCGAACTGATCGACGTTGAGACGCCCCGTGAAGATCTCGGGCAGGGGCCGCAGCCCCCCCTTCGCGAGCAGGTTCTCGACCGACCACTCCCGCGCCCAGTTGTAGTTGCCGCCACTCTCGACGAACTGGTCGATGAAGTAGCGGTCGGCGTAGGACGCCAGGCCGTAACGGAACCACGTCGGGAGCGCTTTCTCTCCGTAGAAGTCATCGACGCTCATGTTCCGGGACTTCTTCACCTTGGCCACGGCCTTGGGGCTCGGGTCTGCGGCCTCGATCATCGAGAAGGCAGCGGCCATGCGCGAGGAGTGCCGGCCGAACGCTGCGCCGTTCTCGTCGTCGAGGTCCCAGAGGCCGATGCCGCAGCCGAGGAAGTCCCCTTCGCTCGAGAACCACGCCTCGCCGAAGTAGGCGTGGTGCAGCGACGAGAGCCCGAGCACCTCGGTCGGTCCACGGCCGTCGCCGCCCGCCGCGAAGGTTCCGTACTGGTCCTTGCTACGCAGCATGACCACCTTGATCGGAGCCTTGGGCTTGATTCCAAGCGCGCGGTTCACGTCGCGGTAGGTGCGCGCCATGTACTCGAGCGACTCCTTGGCGGTCTCGCGGTCGAGGGTGGTGTGCAGCACGAACTCGTCGCTCGGGAGGATCCACCAGCGATCCAGCTCTGCGTGGTAGGCGTTGGCGTCGTCGAGCGTCTTCCACTCTTCGCCGCACTTCCACAGGCCCTTGTCGATGTTCTCCTTCTCGTCGGGGGAGACCCACACGGTGTCCTGCTTGGTCCAGCCCGCCTTTTGCTTCTCGTAGTCTTCCTTGCTGACCCACGCACCGTCGTCGTCGCGGATCATTCCACGCTGGAGGTACGGCAGATCGTCCTCCGGCACCCATTCGTCGCCGAAGCGCACGAGCCCCTGCTCTTCAGCGATGCGCAGCTCTTCGTCCTTCTTGTACTTGTCGAGCTTCTTCTGCGTGGTGAACCATTTGCCGTCGTACTCGATGTGACCGAGCGCTTTGTGCGCTTCTTCGTGCCCGTCGTCGACCTTGAGGATCGCGCGCAGACACAAGCGCCCTTGCTTGTCCATCCCGTAGGCGCCGCACCAGAGATAGAGGTCCCAGAGCTTGTCGATGTCCTTGCCCGCGGCCTCTCGCTTCGTCTCGTACTCCGCGATCTTGTCGTCGTCCTGCTGCGGAGACGCGTGGATCGCGGTGGTCGTGGCGGGCGCCGGCGCGGCGAGGAACAGGGGCAGACTGAGGAGGAGCAAGGACAGCTTCATTGCGGCAACGCGGCTTCGTGACGAGGCGAGGGGGGAGACTGCGGGCGCGAGTCCAAGGGACGTACTCGGCCCGGCTCAGCGATCGATCGTGGCCCGTCATCGTAGTCCGTACGCGCCGGTTCTGGAGGTCTCGCGAGGCCTCCCCTGGGAGGTCTCCGGGGACGTGGGTCACGGACTCCTCCCGTCGCTAGCCGAGTCCGGTCGATGGGGTCCGTGGGAGCCCCCCCTTGCACTGGTGGGTAGCTCCCTATAATGCCCGGCCCTTGATCTCCGCCACGGAGGCTCGAGGGACTCGCCTCGCAGAGCTGCGCGCCGCCCCCCCACGGGAGATCGGCGGGGAAGCTCCGCTCGGCTCCTCACACGTCGGTCGAGCGCGCGCAGGCCCCTCCTCACCGGGATCTCTTGCGCTCCGGCCAGCACCGGGGCCTAGGCCCCAATAAACCACCAGATAAGGACCACTTAGAGGTCATGGCTGAGCACAAGGCCCCCACCGAGGTCACGGTCGTCGCTGGCGACGAGCCGTCCCACCTCGCGCTGTTCGTCAACAGGCATTGGATGAAGGGCGCACTCGTCGCCCTGGTCATCGCGGCCGGCATTCTCTTCTCCCAGTACCAGGCGGGGGAAGACGCCAAGGTGGTCAACCAGAGCTGGTCGCGTCTCATGTCCGCCGTCGACGAAGACGGCCGAGGCGGTTTCGCTCCGGACGCGGAGGCCGTCGCTGCGCTCCAGGGCGAGCTCGCCGGAACCTCAGCGGGTGCGTGGGCCCTGTACATGGAAGCCCAGGGCCAACGGCAGGGCGGCGACTACGAGGCAGCCATCGCCACGCTACAGGAGATCAAGGGAAGCTACCCGGACCACCCGCTCGTCAAGGATCGGAAGACCTACGGGGAGTCACAGACGCCCCTGAACGCCATCGAACGCCTCACCAAGGTGTTCACCAGCGAGCGAGACTGGCACACCTCGCAGCCGCAACTCTTTGCAAATGCAGAGCTTCCGGCGAATGCCCCCCAGGTTCGCTTCCAGACCGACCACGGCGACTTCGTCGTTGGTCTCTACTCGGACCGGGCCCCGCTTCACGTCGCGAACTTCCTCGAGAAGGTGAACGAAGGCTATTACGAGGGCCTGAAGTTCCACCGCTCTGCCTTCGGGATGATGATCGAGACCGGTGATCCCACCACCCGGGACGCGGGAAGTGACCCAATCCGCTGGGGCCAGACTGGCTCGGAAGACCTCGTCGAAGAGGAAGAGACTGGACTCTTCCACTTCGCGGGTGTGCTCACCGCCAACGCCGCGCCTGGCGCCGAGGGATCTGACGGCGGCCTGATCGGCCTCACCGCCCAGGCCGTTCACTTCCGGGACGGCACCAACGTCGTCTTCGGGGTGGTCGTCGAGGGACTGAAGGTCGTCGAAGAGATCGCTCAGTTGGCGCCCGACGCTACCGGCCAGCGCCCTGCGAAACCCGCCATCGTCGAGTCCGTCACCGTGATTCCTGGCGCCTGACGGAGCGGCCTCTCCACCCCCTGGGGCGAGTGAGCTGGCCCAGATCGAGCGAGCCCGGCATGTTCCACGTGGAACATGCCGGGCTCGCTCTCGATTGGAGGGGCTCGGACCTACTCGAGGGAATCCTGGGGTGCCAGGAGCGCGATCAAGCGCTCGAGATCCTCGCGACCGTAGTAGTCGATGACGATCTTGCCTTTGAACCCTTCGCGGTTCTGCAGCTGGACCTTCGTGCCCAGGTGGATCTGCATGCGGCGCTGTAGGTCGGAGACCCAGGGAGCCATCGGCTCCTCGTTTACCGCCTCGGTCGTGCCTGAAGCCACCCCCGAAGGGTCGGAGTCAGCAGGGGTGACCGACTCTGCGGAGCTCGCCCCACGCACCCGGGCTTCCGTCTGTCGGACCGAGAGCCCCTCGCGAACGATCACGCCGAGAAGCGCGGCCTGTGCCTCTTGGCCATCGAGTCCGAGTAGAGCGCGAGCGTGCCCCATCGTGATCAGACCTCGGGTCAAGGCGCCCTGCAGATCCTCGGGCAGATCCAAGAGCCGCAGATGATTGGCCACGGTGGCTCGCTTGAGGCCCACCTTCTGTGCAACCTGATCTTGGGTCAGGTCCAGACGTTCCATGAGTCGCTGGTAGCCCCGAGCCTTCTCGAGGGCGTCCAGGTCACGGCGCTGGACGTTCTCGACGAGGGCCAGTTCGAGCATGTCCCCGTCGCTGACCTCATCGCGAATCACGGCCGGCACACGCTCCAGGCCCGCCAACCGGGCAGCACGCCAGCGCCGCTCCCCCGCAATCAATTCGTAACCCTCCGCCGCGCGCCGCACCACGACGGGCTGGAGAACCCCGTGGTTGCGGATCGAATCCCGAAGCTCCTCGAGCCCCTCGGGGTCGAAGGTGTCCCGCGGTTGATGCGGGTTCGGTCGGATCTCGAGGACAGCGATGTCCACATCCGGCGCCCGGGGAGCTTCGGGCTCCGGAGTCATTTCAGGGGAGGATCCCCCCAGGAGGGATCCAAGTCCCCGTCCAAGCCGTCGTTCCAAAGTAGCTGTCCTCTCGAAGGAAACGTGGTTCCGAAGTCCCCCCAGCGTGGGGGCGCGATGCTCAGCAGGCCGTGGTTGAACTACCCTCCGCCGAGAGCGGTGCCGCGGGGCCCGAAGTGGGCCGCGAGTTGCTGCTCTTGGACGGATTGAGTTCTAGCACGGGCTGCTAGGCTACCCACTGGTCAGGGCGGGTCAAGCACGGACAACCACGACCCGTAGCGTCCCAGGCCTGGATTCGCATCGACGTCCGCGCTACAAGGGCCCCATGCAGGCCGTCCCGATCGCCCTTTGGATGCTCCGCCGGGTGAGCGCGACGCCCTTGGGATGGCTCTGGATTCTGGGTTCTGCCACGAGCGTCCCCCTCCTGCTAAGCCTGACTCCCGAGGGCGTGATCGGTCACGGCGGAGACTCGGGGGAATTGGCGTGCCAGCTGGCCTTCCTCTCCTCGCTGCTCGGATCGATGATGGCCCTGGCCGGACTGGCCCGGAACGACTGGATCCTGGAGCTCAGCAGTCCGGGCCGAAAGCTGATCGCCCAAGCCACCGGACTCATGACGGCTGGCCTTCTGGGCGCCGGCCTGGTCACCCTCGGCGCGTGGATGCCAGTCGGCCACGGAACGCAGCCGGGCCCCGGGGCTTGGATCGCCATGGCGCTGACCGCCGGGCACCTCGCCGCCCTCGGCGCGGCGCTGCTCCTCATCCCCCGCGCACCCCAGTTCCTCCCGGCGGGACTCCCCCTCCTGGCCTGGCTCTTGCCAGCGACCCTCCCGAGCCGCAGCTGGCCGTGGCTGCAGGACTTGCTCCGCGCTTCGAGAGACCCTGTCTCGCTCCGAGAATGGACTCCTGCTGGATTCCTGGCCTCGATCGGGCCGATCCTTGTCTGGGTGGGACTCTCCTGGTTCCTCGCCCAGCGCCGGTCCCGCTTGCTGCGACCCAACCCCCAATGAAGTACGGCGTTCTAGGAGACATCCACGGCAACCTGACTGCCCTGGAGACCACACTCGGCTACCTCCGGGAGCAAGAAGTGGATCGAATCATCAGCCTGGGCGATGTTGTGGGCTACGGCGCAGCCCCGGGAGCCTGCATCGCGAAGCTCCGGGCCGCCGACGCGATCGTCGTCAAGGGCAACCATGACGCCGCGGTCGCCGACCAGCTCGACCTGATGTACTTCAACCAGTACGCCCGGGAGGCCGTCCGGTGGACCCAAACCGTATTGACCGAGGACGAGATCCACTGGCTGGCCGAGCTCCCCCTCCTGGTCGACCTCGAGCACTGCTCGGCTGCCCATGGCACGTACGAGCGCCCCGAGCGCTTCGACTACATCCAGAGCACGACCGACGGGGATCCGTCCCTGGATGCCATGAAACGCCCGGTCTGCTTCGTCGGCCACACCCACGTGCCGGTGACCCTGCTACGCCTGACCGAGGATCCCCACCGGACGGCCTACACCTGTGACGAGGTGCTCGACCTCTCCGAGGTCGACAAGGCACTCGTCAACGTGGGAAGCGTTGGGCAACCACGGGACGACGACCCGCGTACCGCCTGCGCGATCTTCGACAGCGAGGCCGAGCGAATCGTCCTGAAGCGGCTCGAGTACGACATCGCGTGCGAGGCCGAGAGAATCCGCCGTGCTGGCTTGCCCGGCGTGCTCGCTGACCGCCTGTTCATGGGCGTCTAAAGGCCCCTAGAGCCCCACTTAGACCCCAGACGAGGCGCCTCCTCGCCGACGGAACTACCCGAGTAGGTAGGCGAGCTCGGGAGGCAGCCCCTCGAGCCCACCCTCGCCGAGGCCGGCCTGGAACAGCGCCTTCAGATCCGCGAGCGGGCGCGAGTCGCCCCGGAAGCAGCACGAACGCGCCTCGGGGTTGGAGCCAGCGCAGATCAGCACCTCGAGAATCGAGGCGGCGTTGCAGGTGCTCTCGTCGATTTCCATCTCGACCGGCATCTCGTAGCGGTTCACGACCGCCACGATCAGAGAGGCGGGCCGAGCGTGAATCGTCAGGCCATCGGGAATCTCCAATCGGAGCTCCTCGACCTGGCTAACGGACGAGAGGATCTCGCGCGCCAGGCGCTCGCCACTCGAAAGTACACGATCCGACCAGTATAAGAGGCAGTTGAGAGTAATATCTCGAACGCCAGCGCGGTCCACCCACTGCTCCATGCGGCTGCCGAGCCCCTCCGGACGTCCCCCGCCGTGCCGCTCCACGAAGTGCACGAGGCCCGTGACCGCTTCGAGCATGTGGAAGGACGCGGAGGCGTGCCCCCGGAGCAGGGGGAGTCGCTCATCCCGGGACTCGAGGCTGGTGCCCTTCAGGTAGGTGTCGTAGGCCGACTGCAGGTTGTGAACGGTGGCCTCGTAGACCCGGGCCCGCTCCTCGGTGCAGATCTTCGACAGGAAGGCCTCCCGTTCCTCGGCGTCGTGGACGCGCCGGATACCGATCTGCGCAAACATGTCGCACACCTGCAGGTACTTGCTGGCCACGCCGGCCACCTGGAGGTCTTCCTCTTCCAGCAGCTCGTCTCCGAGGTTGTTCGGGAGCCGCAGGTTGACGACCCCAGCCACCGCGCGGTCCTCTGGGTACAACTTATCGCCCCACTGAACCCCAAGTGTCCCCGCTTCCTGCCGGCAGGCCTGGAGCAGGCGCAGCAGGGTGTCCAGCACGAACGCGCGAGCCTGCTCGACTGCCGAACGGCACTCCGTCGCGACCTCGGGATCCGCGGAGAGCAGCGTTGCGTAGCCGTCGAGCCGGTTCCAAAGGTGCTCCAGCGCGAAGCCGACCCCCGCGAATCCCCGCAGCGAGGCCACGACCTCCCGCAGGAACACGTAGGCCTGGTTGTGCTTCGCACCGTGGTCGTCGAGGAAGGCCTCGACGAGATCCGCCTCGATGCCCAGCTGGTACAGCTGCAGGCGTCGCTTGGCGGGGTCCGGCCGGGTCTCGAGGCTGTTCGCCAGGCGAAACAGCATCTCCGCTTCGGCGGCGAGGACGCCGGCGAAACGCTCCTCGGTGATCACACGGTCCAGGGAAGTCTCAGTCATGGGGGCCAGGGCCTCCAGAGAGGCGGGGGGCAGCCTAGCAAATGGGAACTCCCGCCCGCAGAACCCAGGGATCACGCACTCCCGCTCAAGACGGGGCGGGCCCCGGGCCGACCTGTAGGGCTAGCCGCAACGGCCGTCTTTTCGGCCGATTCCACGAACGCGGTCCCCGTCTATCGGCCCCCGGGCAATGCCCTTCGGCCCCAGCTATCCGCCAGCCCCCTGGCGCGGAGGCGAGCCATTTCTGCCGAACGCTGCCTCGAGACCTATCTCCAGGAAATCAACGAAGTCGCCCTCCTCACCGCGGACCAGGAGAAGGAGCTCGGCCGCCGTATCCAGGCGGGGGACCAGGAGGCCCGTGAGCACCTCATCCGGGCCAACCTGCGTCTGGTCGTGTCCGTCGCGAAGATGTACGCGGAGCGCGGACTGAGCCTCCCTGACCTCATCGCCGAGGGAAACATCGGCCTCATCAAGGCCTCCGAGAAGTTCGACCCCGATGCGGGCTGTCGCTTCTCCACCTACGGCACCTGGTGGATCAAGCAATCGATCCGCCGCGCGCTGACCAACACGGTCAAGTCCGTGCGCGTGCCGAGCTACATGCACGAGATCATCTCGAAGTGGCGCGTCGTGAGCCAGGAGCTCGCGTACCACCTGGGCCGCACGCCCACGGTCGAGGAAGTCGCGGAGGAGCTCGGAGTCCCCAAGAACAACTGGCCCCTGCTGAAGCGCACGATCGTGAGCTCCGGCATGGGACCCCAGGTCTCCCTCGACGTTCTCTCGCAGAACCAGGACACGGTGGAGGACTCGGGAACGAAGACGCCCGAAGAGGTCGTGGTCGACGTCGACCTCCTGCACCGCCTCCACGAGCTGCTCGGCGTGATCGACGAACGCGACGCGGAGATCCTGCGGCTGCGCTACGGACTGGGTGCCACCCAGGATCCCCTGACTCTCAAGGAGATCGGTAAGATCGTCGGCCTCACGCGAGAGCGGGTGCGCCAGATCGAACAGGAGGCGCTCCGCAAGCTCTACGCCGTGATGAGCGGAGAGAACACCAATACCGACCTCGCAACGAAGAGCCGCAAGGCCAAGCGGAAAGCCTGAGTTCGACCCGCGTGAGCGCGGTCCGGAAGGGACCGCGCTCTACGTGCACCTGCCGTTCTGCGCGGCGAAGTGCCACTACTGCGACTTCTTCTCCGTGCCCTCCGAGGGGCAAGACATCGACGCCGTCGTCGATGCCGTGCTGGCCGAAGCGCGCCAACGCGCACCGCGCAAGCCGCGCACCGTGTTCGTCGGCGGGGGTACGCCCTCCCTGCTCGACCCGACCCAGATGAAGCGCTTCCTCGTCGAGCTCGACGAGGCAACGCAGTTCACCAGCTCCGCCACCGAGGTCACCCTCGAGTGCAACCCCGAGAGCCTGGACCGCGACAAGGCCGCGCTCATGCTCGACCTCGGAGTCAACCGACTGTCGATCGGATTCCAGTCCCTCGAGCTCGACACGCTGAAGCTGTTCGGTCGCGTGCACGACGTCGACGAGTCCTTCCGCGCCTACGAGGCCGCTCGCGCAGCGGGCGTGCCGGACGTGAACATCGATCTCATCTACGCCTCGCCCGGCCATAGCGCCCCGGCCTGGCGCAGCGCGCTGTCCCGCGTGCTCGACCTCGCGCCCGATCATCTCTCCGCTTACAACCTCGCCTTCGAGGAGGACACGGTGTTCAGTCGCTGGCTCGCGAGCGGAAAGCTCCAGCAGCTCGACGAGGAGCTCGAGCTCGAATTGTTCCACGTGACGCGCGAGCTGACGGGCGCGCGCGGACTGCGTCCGTACGAGATCTCGAACTACGCCCGTGACGGCCGGGCCTGCGCGCACAACGAGAACTACTGGTCGAACGGCGAGTACGTCGGCATCGGCCCGTCCGCCGTCGGCTACGTGGCGGGGGCGCGCAGCGGCAACGCGCGGGGAACGACCTCGTACGTCGCGTCCATCCGGGCCGACGGTCACGCCAACGCGTGGACAGAGACGCTCGAGCCCTCGGCGCGTCTCGGCGAGACCTGGTGGCTGGGGCTGCGCCGGACCCGCGGCGTCGATCCGTCCGAGGCCCGGCGCGCGGCAGACTTCACCGAAGGCTCCGACCCCGCGATCGAGACGGCCGAGACGATGGTCGGCTACGGACTGCTGGAGCTCGACGGCACGCGCTACCGGCTGACCGCCCAGGGCCTGCCCGTCGCCGACCGCGTCGCCCGCGAGTTCCTCGTCGTGCCGGAGCCGGAGTCCGGAACCTGACTCAGGTTCCGAACTCCGGCACCGGGCTCAAGGCACCAACGAGAGAGCGAGGGCGTTCGAAGCATTGAACTGCTGACTGCACGGTCCGGCCGGGTCTCGATAGAGCAGCTGCAGGTAGCGCGCCTCGCCCGCGTTCGCGACGTCATCGCCGAGCGGTACGCCGCTGTACTCGACGAGGCCAGCCCGCCCCGTCCAGCGCGGACCTCCGACGACGTGCACGCCCCTCGCGCCTCCACCGACGCAGAGCAAGCCGTCGCCCGCCAGCGACCACGTGGGGGAGCGCCCCAGGACGAGAAGCGCCACTCGCCCTCGAGGAAGTCGATCCGCGATCAGGCGCAGATCGGCCCGACGCACGCTGAGCGAACCCGTCGCCGAGAGCCGTCCACCGGCGCCGGTCGAGTTGCGGCAGCCTCCCTCGTCGGCGAGGTTCCCACACGGGCAGGAGGTCCCGAAGCAGTAGGCCGCGTGCTGCGGAACGCTGTCGAGCGCGACGATCGACACGGAACCCTGTCCCGGGTTCTGTGGATTCACGTTCGAGTCGCCGAACGTCCCGAACGCGGCGTACCCCGGACCGATGGCAACCGCAGAGCCGTACCCGCTCGCCGTGGTGAGCTTCGGTCGCCGCGGCGAAGGCAGCTCCAGCCAGTTCGCGCCGGAGCGACCGAACAGCCAGGCGTCACCGGAGCCGGGCGCATCGGCGCTGGCGAGAGGGCTCGAGGTGAACAGCAGGGTCCCTGCGAGCTCGACGGCGAAGCCGAAGGCCTGTTGAGGTCGCGGCTGCGGCGGAACCAGGACTGCGCCCGCGATCCACGCGGACGGACTGCGATCGAACATCTGAACGCAGCCGGAGTCGAGCGCCCCGACATCCGCCTGCGGCGCCCCGACGGCGAGCTCGTCGACCCCGAGGCTCACCGCGAAGCCGAAGGCATCGTGCGCACCCCCATCGGGATCCTCCAGTCGCTGGCAAACGGCCCACGAGCCGCCGCTCTCCTCGAACACGTAGACCCGACCCGACTCCTTCGCGCTCCCGAAGGCCCGCGGCGCCCCGACCACAACCGTCTCTCCACGGATCGCAACGGAGGATCCGAATCGTTGGGGCCCGGGGTTCGGCTCCCCATGAAGAACGGCGACCTGGACCCAACCCTGGACCCCACGCCGGAAGACGAACGCCGCCCCGTCGCCCGGACCGCTCCCGTCCGCGCCCGGGGCACCGACGACGAGCCGCTCCCCGTCGATCGCAACGGCGCGCCCGAACTCGCCGCACAGAGTCCACGGGGTTGCCAGCAGTCGTTGGGACTCGACCCAGCCGCCACCGCGCTCGAACAAGTAGACGACTCCGGTCTCGCTCCCTTGTTCTTCCGCGTGGGGCGCCCCAACGATGGCGAAGTCTCCGGCGAGCCCGACGGATCGACCGAACTGCGCGTGATGGACCGGGTCCGACGGATCGAGGCGAGCGATCTGCGACCAGCCCGTGGCGCCCTGCTCGAAGACGTAGGCCGCCCCGACGTCCTGAAGCTGCGGCGCCGGCTCCGCCGCGAAGCTCGAAGCCAGGACGCGCCCCTGATCCGCCGCGAGAGCAAACCCGAAACGGTCGTAGGCCATCCCGTCATCCGGCGTGAACTCGGCGACCCAGTCCTGGGCCGCTGCGGGGATGGCCACGGGTACGAGGCCGACGAACAGCGCCACCGTTCGAACCACCGGCTGCATGATGCGAGTCCTCATTCGTTCTCCTGCCGACGGGCTGCGACGGCAGGGGTGATGACGCCACCCACGAGCCTCGGTACCGCCTGCACCCACCAAATCGGGAACGGGACGCGAACGAGGCCCATGGAGCCGTTGCGAGAACTGCGGAGCGTTGGAAACGAGCGTGCGGAGTCGCCGCCTTGCGGCACCTATCGCGAGCGACTCGGATTCCTCACTCGCCACGGGCGAGGCGAGCCCATTCGCGTCCGCCGCGCGCAACCACGACGGGGGCTCACCGCTGGACCCTCGGTGAGGTGCACACCGACGCACGCCCAGGGTCACGCTCGACCCCTCGGTACTCGCCGGAGCCCTCGCTCTTCCCTGCCCCGATTCAGGGAGTATCCTCTCCCCTCGCTCGCGCGAGCGCCCCCATGGCCGACCCCGCTCCCGACAAGCCGAAGAAGAAGCCGAAGCGCAAGAAGCGCAAGGGCCTGCCCAGCAAGAGCTTCTTCCTGCGGGGGATCATCACGATCCTCCCGGCGGTCCTGACGATCTTCCTGCTCGTCACCGTCGTCCAGTTCGCGCAGACCTACGTCACGCAGCCGATCAACTCGACCATCTACTGGTCGCTCGAGCGCAACGCTCTCGGCTGGAAGGTCCTGAAGAGCCTCGAGATCGACCCGACCTCGCAGAAGTTCCTGGACCCCGACGGCCTCCCGCCCGAAGCCCAGGAAGCGCTGCGACGGGAAGGCGTGCAGAGTGAAGCCTTCCGCAACGAGCTGACCATCCTGCGCGACCCCGAGCTCGGCTTCTTCCGGGACCTCGATGCGCTCGCGATCAACCAGTACAAGCTGCGCAGCGTGGTGCGCACCGTCGTGCACCCGCTCGTCGGCGTGCTCGTCAGCGTCCTGGTCGTCCTCACGATCGGCTACCTCGCGTCCGGCTTCCTCGGCCGGCGTATGGTCGCCGCGATGGACAAGGCGGCGAAAAACCTGCCGGTCATCCGCTCGGTCTATCCGTACGCGAAGCAGCTCGTCGAGTTCTTCACCGCGGAGACCGAGTTCGACTTCGACACCGTGGTCGCCGCGCCCTACCCGACCGACGGCGTCTGGGCTATCGCATTCGTCACGGGCCCCGGACTCAAGTCCATTCACGAAGCCCTGGGCGACCGCTATGTGTCGGTGTTCGTGCCAACCTCTCCGATGCCGATGACGGGCTTCACGGTCTTCATCCGAGAGGACCGACTCATCCCCCTGCCAATCAGCGTGGATGAAGCCCTGCGCGTCACCGTCTCCGCAGGTGTGCTGCTGCCGACCTCTGAGCGCCCGGAGGAGATCGCGAATGCCCTGAAGCACCTCGGCGCGGACGTCGAGCCAGAGAACGAAGAAGGAACGAACGCATGACGACGCCCTACGCCGATCGACTGGACGCCCGAACGCGTGAGCTCGGCAACCCGTGCCTCGTCGGACTCGACCCGCACTTCGAGCTCCTGCCGGAGGAGTTCGCGGTCGCGCGCGACCCCGAGGCCCCGCGCGCCGAACGCGCTCGCGCCGTCGAGAGCTTCCTCCTGCAGATCATCGAGCTCGCCGCCGGTCGCGTCCCCGCCGTGAAGCCGCAGTCCGCGTTCTTCGAGCGGCTCGGCGCCGACGGCGCGGTCGCCTGGGAGCGCGTCGTGGCCGCGGCCCGCGGCGCCGGCCTGCTCGTCATCGGCGACGTCAAGCGCTCCGACATCGCGAGCACCGCGCGCGCCTACGGACAGGCCTTCCTCGAGGACGCGGGCGACGCCTGCTGCGATGCGATCACGGTCAACCCGTACCTCGGCGCCGACTCGATCGAGCCGCTGCTCGAAGTCTGCGAGCGCACCGGCGGCGGACTCTATGTGCTCGTGCGAACGTCGAACCCCGGCAGCGCGATGTTCCAGCACCACGGCGAACCGCCGCTCGTGCACGTCGTAGCGCGCGAGGTCGCGCGATGGGGGAGCGAGCTGCGCGGCGAGAGCGGGCTCTCGAGCGTGGGCGCGGTCGTCGGCGCGACGCACTCCGACCAGATCGCGAAGCTCCGGACGCTGATGCCGCACACGCCGTTCCTGATCCCCGGCTATGGAGCCCAGGGCGCGGGCGCGGAAGAGACACGGCCGGGATTCCTCGACGAAGGACGCGGCGCGCTGGTCAACTCCTCGCGCGGCATCCTGTATGCCTGGCGCAACCCGGAGAACGAGGGCAAGCACTGGAAGGACGCCAGCCTCGCCGCGCTCGACTCGATGGTCGAAGAGTTCCGCGCCCTCTTCGCGACGACGAGCTGACCCGGACGCGATGTTCCGCGTCGAGTACCTCCCCGCCGACGTCCTGGGACTGTCGGCGCTGGAGCGCGACGCGCTCTCCGGTCGCGCCGCCACGCTCGGAGTCGCGCGCCGCACCGCGGAGATCCCGGCGCACGAGAACCGCGACCTGCCGGCCGAGCGCGCGCACCTCGCGAAGTGGCTCGAGGCGCAAGCGACGCTCCACGCGCCGCACGTCGCCGTCCTCGAGTCGATTCGCAGGCTGGAGCAGCCCAGCGCGAGCTGCGTCGTCTGCGATGCGTTCCCGCACATCCTCCTGGGTCCGTGGTCGCAGCTCCTGCGCGCCCTGCAGACCATCAAGCTCGCGCGTGCGCTGTCGACCGAGAAAGCGCCGGTGGTGCCCGTGCTGTGGAACCACGGCGACGTCCACGAATCCGAGGCGCTGCGCCGCGCTCGCCTCCCGAATCGCTTCTTCGAGCTGCAGACGGTCGAGCTCGACGGTCCGGCCTCCGGACGCGAGCCCGTGGATCAGATCACGCTCGAGACACGACGCCACGGGCTCGGTGCGCTGCGCGCAGTGCTGAGCCAGCTCTATGGCGACTACGAACACATCGACAAGGCTCTCGACATCTCGTGTCCGCGCGAAGGCGAAACGCTTGCGTCCGCCTTCACGCGAGGCATGTACGAGCTCCTCGGGCCCCAGGGTCTCGTCGTCGTCGAGCCGAGCCCGCTGCGCACCGAGCTCTCGCACGCAACCGCCGACGTGATCGGCGCGAGCTGGGACGGCGCGCTGCGGCGAGCGAGCGGCGACGGCTCACCCTTGCTCGCCGAAGCTCCGCTCGTGCACGTCACCGCCGGCGGTTGTCAGCCGCTGCATCTCGGTGGCGAAGGCTACCGCTACGACGGTGAACCCGGGTCGCGCACGGCAGCGGAGCTCGCCGCTGAAATCGTGCAGGAGCCGGGCGCCTGGCGCGTCGGCGCACCGCTGCGGCCGCTCGCGCGTGACCTCGTCCTGCCGGTGCGCGCGGTGGTGGGCGACGCCGATGCCCTCGCGCGTCACGCGGCGCTCGCGCCAGTGCGCGACGCGCTCGAACTCCCGCACGTCGCCTTCGTACCAGCGACCGCTGCGACCCTCGTCGACGGAGAAACGCGCGCCTCCCTCGAGCGCCTGGACGTCGGTCTCGCGCAGGTCCTGCGTGGCGGCGGCGGCTGGCAACCGCCACCGGTCGAGACACCGGGCTCCGGCGCCCTCGAGCGACTGGCGGCGATCGAGGCGGAGACCCGCGCGCGGCTCGCCGCGGAGCGCGGCGGACTCGTCGAGATCGACCCGACGCTGCTACCGGCCCTCAAGATCGCGGGCAGGGGCGTCCGGGAGGCCTTCGAGCGGCTGACCCTGAAGGTCGAGCACGCCCGCAAGAACCGCGCGGGCAAGTCGCAGCGCCACTCCCGGGGACTGAACGCGAGGCTCTGCCCGGACGGCCGTCCCCAGGCCGACGTGCTTCCGCCGTTCACCTGGCTCGCCCGCCAGGGTCCCGAGTGGATCGACGAGCTCCTCGGCGACCTCGACCCGTTCGGCGGCGAGCACCTCGCCGTGCACTTGCCCTGACCACCTTCTCCCCCGGCAGCCCTCGGCCCTGACAGCCTCGGCCCCGACAACCCTCTGCCCCGACAACACAGAGCGGCGCGAATTCGCCGCGAAACCAAGGCTTTGGGCCAACCTCCCCGCAGCGGTATCATGCCGCGGCCGAGGACCCGCACTGCGCGGACGGCAGCATGCGCAAGATCGCCATCATCAATCAGAAGGGAGGCGTGGGGAAGACCACGACCTCGGCCAACCTCGGCGCCGCCCTCGCGGAGCAAGGGCGCCGCGTGGTGGTGGTGGACCTCGATCCGCAGGCCAACCTGACGCTGCACCTCGGGGTCGAACCCGACACCGGCTGCCCCTCCGCCTACACCGTGCTCGGCGGCCGAACGACCTTCGCGGAGGCGGTGGAGGACACGAAGGAGGCCGGACTGCGCGTCTTGCCGAGCAACATCGACCTCTCGGGCGCCGAGCTCGAGCTGGCGAGCGCGATCGGTCGCGACAACCTCCTGGCCGATGCCATCGACGCCTGGATCGCCGACCATGCCAAGGAGCTGGGCGCCGAATCGGGAGTCGAGCCCGCCGACTACGTCATCTTCGACTGCCCGCCGAGCCTCGGACTGCTGTCCGTCAACGCGCTCGCGGCGGCCAACGAGGTCATCATCACCGTCCAGACCGAGTTCCTGGCGCTGATGGGCATGAGCAAGCTGGTCGAGATCGTCAAGCTCATTCAGCGCCGCCTCAACCCCGGCCTGAAGATCACCGGCATCGCGCCGTGCCTCTACGACAGCCGCCTGCGGCTGGCCCGCGAAGTGCTCGGTGAGATCCGTAAGTACTTCCCCGGACAGGTGTTCGCGACTCCGGTGCGCAGCAACGTCAAGCTCGCCGAGGCGCCCAGCTTCGGCACCAGCATCATCGACTACGCCCCCGAGTCGAACGGCGCGCGGGACTACCGGCGCCTCGCGATCGAGGTCATCGCCCAGGAGGTCGACCACCCGGAGCTGGCCGATCTGCCGGAGCCGCGGGAGCTGGCCGAATTGCCTACCACCAAGCCGGGCGAGCCGGACCCCGGCGGTCCATTCGCGCCGCCCCGCGGGGGCTCGCGGCCGCAGGTCGACCGCGCGCCGAGCCCGAAGGCTCCGGGTTCCAGCGCCGCCGCTTCGAGGGCCAAGGGCTCAGCGGGCGAGGCGGAGGTGACCCTCACCCCGAAGGCACCGCCCACCGAGGGCGTGGCGCACGAGGCCGGCGGCCCGAAGCCCGTGGACGCCGTGGAGGAGGAGCTGCAGGTCATGCGAGCCCAGGACCTGCCGCCACTGCCCCCCGAGGCGTTCGAGATCGACTCCTGACCCGCGCGGAGCCGCCTTCGTCTCGCCCGGGCCGCCCCTCGCGGGCCCGGCCGACGGAGTCCTCCACCCCGCGGGCCAAGATCCCGCCGGGCGGGCTAAGATCCGCGCCGTGAGGGTCTACCTGGATCACAACGGCACGACGCCTGTGCGCGCGGAGGTGCGCGAGCGCTACCTGCGGCTGCTCGACGGCGGTTTGGGCAATGCGTCGGCGACGCACACCTCGGGGCGACGCGCACGCGCCGCCGTGGACGACGCCCGCGAGCAGGTCGCCGCGGCGCTACAAGTCCCCGAAGAGTGGCTCATCTTCACCTCGGGTGGCACCGAAGCGAACAACACCGCCCTGCGTGGCGTGCTCGCGGCCGGCGGACCCGGGAGCGGACTGCTGACGAGCGCCGTGGAGCACTCCTCGGTCCTCGAGACGGCCCAGATCCTCGGCGGGGCGGGTCATCCCCATGGGACCGTCCCCGTGGGGACCTCCGGAGACCTCGATCTGGACGCGTTCGACCGAGCGCTGGCCGATGCACCACCGCGGCTCGTGTCGATCATGGCCGCCAACAACGAGACCGGCGCGTGCTCTCCGATGGAGGCGATCGCGGCGCGCCTCGGGGCGCTGGGGAAGGAGCGGCCCGTCTGGCACTCCGATGCCGTCCAGGCGTTGGGCAAGTGCCCGCTCACCCTGACCGAGTGGGGCGTGGACCTCGCGAGTCTCTCCGCGCACAAGGTCGGCGGTCCGATTGGCGTGGGCGTTCTCGTTCGACGGCCGTCGGTTCCGTTGCCGCCGCTCCTGACGGGCGGAGGACAGGAGGTCGGGGCGCGCTCGGGCACCGAGAACGTCGCGGGCATCGGCGCAGCGGCCCTCGCGATCGAGCTCGCCGTTGCGGAGCAAGCCACCTACGCAAGGCGTGCGCTCGAACTGACGCTGCGTCTCTGGCAAGGAGTGCGCCAGCATGCACCCGAAGCGCGCCTCGTCGGGCCACCGCTCGAGGACAAGCCGCGGCTTCCCAACACGTTGTGCGTCCTTCTCCCTGGGATCGACGGACGCAGTCTGGTGGCGCGACTCGACCTGGAAGGCGTCGAGGCCAGTCTCGGTTCCGCCTGTTCGAGCGGCGCGATCGAACCGTCGCACGTGTTGCTCGCGATGGGGTTCGACGACGCCTGCGCGCGCGCAGGGCTGCGCTTGTCCTTGGGACGCGCGACTTCCCACGAAGATGTCCACAGCGCTGTGGAGAAGATGGGGAAAGCGCTGCAAGGCTTGGCGCCAACAAGCTGAGCGCAGTGGGTCGCAAACAGAGCGCGAAGGGTTTCGTGGGCAATCGTTGACCGACGTTCGGAGCGCCTCTCTAATGACCGGCCGTCGCGCGAAGCGGTCCCTCCAGCACTGCCTTGGCTGGGTGTCTTCCGAGTGAGCGAGACGTGAAGAACGAACGACGCGGCCGGTCCGGGCCGCGCTTGCAACGCGCACGTCTCGACGAAGGATCTCGACACCCGCAAGCCGGCGAACGCCGGCCCTCGGGCTGCCGAAGTGTCCGATCGCCCCGCCTCCAGGGGCACCGTCGTCTTCGCGGCGCATCACCGAGTCCCGTCCCTCCAGCACCCGAACGCCCCGCGCATGCCCGACCCCGAGGTCACTCGCTCTCGCGTCGATTCGGCGGTGCAGCCGCCGCTGCCCATCGTGGAGGAGCGTAGCCGCATCGACGGCCTCGAGAGGGACGACCCTCTCCCGGGGAAGATGGACACCATTGCGCTTGAAGACGAGACCAATGGGGTCGCTCCCGCAGAGTTCGCCGCCCTCGCCGCAGAAGTGGAGGGGTCTTCGGACGAGGCCGCGCCCGCGCCCGCGCTCGATCGTCGCCAGCTGACCGACGTCTGGAGACAGCTGCGGACCGTCATTCGTCAGCGCATCCAGCCGGAGCAGTTCGAGACCTGGTTCCGTCGCGCTGACCTCGTTCGCGTCGATCAGGACCAGCTCTGCATCGCGGTCCAGAACGCGTTCTCGAGGGACTGGCTGCGCAGCTACTACCGTGAGGTGATCGAGGAGTCCGCACAGAAGGTGCTCTCCCGAAAGCTGCGCATCGAGTTCGACGTCGACCCCGAACTCACCGCCGCCGTGCTCGACCCGGGCGCAGCGGAAGAGGCCGCCGAGGTCGAAGCCGAGGACGCGCGCAAGGACGAACGCGAGGAGCGCGGTGGCCGGCGCAACGCGGCCAACCCGGTCAACGCCCTCGCGCGCGGCAGCGACATCGGCCTCAACCCGCGCTACACCTTCGACAACTTCGTCGTCGGTCCGTGCAACCGGTTCTGCCACGCCGTGTCCCTCGGCACGGCGGAGGCCCCCGGCAAGACGTACAACCCGCTGTTCCTGCACGGCAACGTCGGGCTCGGCAAGACGCACCTGCTCCAGGCGATCTGCTTCACGCTGATCCAGAACTGGAAGGACGTGCGCATCCTGTTCCTGTCCTGCGAGACGTTCGTGAATCACTTCATCAGCGCGCTGGAGAACGGCGACCTGCAGAAGTTCCGGAACAAGTACCGCAACGTGGACGTTCTCGTCGTGGACGACATCCATCTGCTCGCCAACAAGGAGCGCACGCAGGAGGAGTTCTTCCACACGTTCAACACGCTCTACAACTCGGGCAAGCAGATCATCCTGTCGTCCGACTCGCCGCCGAAGGACATCCCGACGCTGCAGGAGCGACTCGTGTCGCGCTTCAAGTGGGGCCTCGTCACCGAGATCGAGCCGCCGTGCTACGAGACGCGCATGGCGATCCTGAAGCGCAAGGGGCGCGAGCGCGGTAACGAACTCCCTGAGGAGGTCGCGCAGCTCATCGCCGAGCGCGTCGACACGAACATCCGCGAGCTCGAGGGCGCCGTGAACAAGCTCTACAGCTTCGCGAACGTGACGGGCGAACCGATCAGCGTTCAATTCACCCGCCAGGTGCTCAGCGACCTGTTCAGCAAGCGCCGCGGCCAGCCCTCGATGGACGACATCATCGAGGTCGTGACCGGGCACTTCGGCGTCCGGCTCTCCGACCTGCAGTCGAAGAAGCGAACGAACCAGATCGCCTACCCGCGACAGGTCGCGATGTACCTGGCCCGCAAGATCACGCGCCACTCCCTGGAGGAGATCGGCGGCTTCTTCGGGGGCCGCGACCACTCCACCGTGCTGCACGCCGTGCGCAAGGTCGACCGGCTCACCGGAGAGGACGAGACCAGTCGCGACCTGCTCGCGAGCCTCCTGGACGACCTCCAGGCCGGCCGGGCCTGAGAGCGCGATTGGTGGGTCCCCAGCGGCCTCCCGAGCCCCTGTCGAGCAGCGCCCCGCGGCCGAGCTCCAGGCGCCCGCGTACGGGCCAGCAGGCTGTCCCTGAGGCCGCCTCGAGGGGGGTCCGTGCGATGTACTTCCGGGGCCCATTCCACTACCCTGTGGGGGCCTTGGAGAACGGTGATCCGGCCCGCAGCGACGGCCGATTCACGCCTCCGATGCCGGCACCGATCCTTGAACACCCTGTGGAGAACACCCGGGACGAACCGTGCGCAACCGTCTCTCCCGTGTGGACCGCTCAGCGCTTCTCCACGGTGATCGTGGGACGCAGCCGCGCGGTCTGGACAAGCGTTCACAACTCACGCGGGAATCACGACTCCTCCACAGCTCAGCGAAGCTTGCCAACGGCCTCGCGACCGACACAACAGCGCCTCGACTCACGTCTTGCAGCGACGACCCTGCGAACTCTCCACAGTTTCGACCTGCCCTTACTGTTAAGAAGAGTTCTTAAGAGGTTGGAGAAGAGACAAACGATCCACACGAGCTCCAGGCCCCTCTACCCACCGCAACAAGCATGAAGGTCCTCTGTGATCGCGAGAAGCTCCGCGAAGGGCTCGCCATCGTCAACAACGTCATCCCGGCTCGCAGCACGAAGCCGGTGCTCGAGAACGTTCGGCTGGTCGCCACCGACTCGGCCCTCGAGTTGATCGGCACGGACCTCGAGGTCTCGGTGCGCTACTCGATCGACGACGTGAAGGTCGGCGAGCCCGGTGTCGCCGTCATCCCGGCGCGGGTGGCCCTCGACTTCATCCGTGACCTCGCCAGCGAGACGATCACGCTGCAAACGGATGAGACGAGCTGCACGATCACGGGCGGTGCGGACACCTGTGAGCTCGTCACGATGGACGTGGACGAATTCCCGGTCACACCCAAGTTCGAGGACCAGGACACGCTCAGCCTCCAGGCAGGCACCTTCACGCGCCTCGTGGGACAGACCGCCTTCGCCGCAGCCCGGGAGGCCGGGCGCTACGCGATGCACGGGGTCCTGATCACGGTGGCCGACGACAAGCTCCAGATGGTCGCGACCGACGGCCGTCGATTGGCGCTCGCGAGCGCTGGAGTCGAGGCTGTTCCAGCCAACGCCGCCCCGGCGATCGTCCCGACCAAGGGCATCCAGATGTTCTGCAGGGTCATCGACGACCCGCTGGCCCTCGTCAAGCTGCGCTTCGGCGAGAACCAGATCGGGATGAAGACCAAGCACGCCGAGATCTTCGCCCGGCTGATCGACGGGGAGTACCCGCGCTACTCCGAGGTGATCCCGGCCGAGAGCAAGAACTCCCTGGAGGCGAACGCCGACATGCTCGGGCGCAAGCTGCGCCTGGTCGCGAACGTCACCGGCGACGAGGCCCGCGCGGTCCGGCTGAAGATCGACAAGGGGGAGCTCGAGCTCTTCGGTCAGTCGGTCGGTCGCGGTGAGGCCCACGCCCACATGGAGATCGACTACGCCGGGGGCGACGCGCTGATCGCGTTCAACCCGGACTACGTCCTCGACGGGCTCAAGAACGCCGAGCGCGACGTGGTGCGCCTCGAGTTCAACGACAAGGCCAGTCCTGGCAAGTTCACGCTCGGCGAGAACTACATCTACATCGTGATGCCGATCACGGTGGACGACTGATTTCCCTCGCCGGTTTCCACGACAACTTGACGCGCGAACCCAATTCTCGCGACCGCCGGTCCAACGGACCGACGGGCCTCGGCGATGCGCTGAGCAGCTTTCTCCGTGAGAGTGGAATCGGCGCTCAGCTTCGACACGCGCGCATCTTCTCCGCCTGGGCGGAGGTGCTCGGCCCGCGGCTGAAGAGCCGCGCCCAGGCAGTCCGCTTCCAGTTCGGCGAGCTCACCGTCGAGGTCGAGTCCGCGCCGCACATGCACGAGTTCCAGAACTTCACAGGCGAACAGTTCCGGAGAGCCGCCAACGCCCGTCTGGGCGATGAGGTGATCCAGAAGGTGCTGTTCCGTCTCAAACGCTGAAGATGTCAGACGACGAACCGATCCCGACCGAGCCCTCCAAGCAGGCTCATGACGCGACCATCGCCAGCCGAGTCGACTCCGAATACGGAGCCGACTCGATCACGGTGCTCGAGGGCCTCGAGCCCGTACGCATCCGGCCGGCGATGTACATCGGCGACACCGATGTGCGCGGCCTGCACCACCTGATCTGGGAGGTCGTCGACAACGCGATGGACGAGGCCCTGGCGGGCCACGCGACCATTTGCACCGTCACCCTCCACACCGACGGGACCTGCTCGGTCTCCGACGATGGCCGCGGCATCCCCGTTGGGATCATCGCATCGGAGGGGAAACCGGCCGTGGAGGTCGTTCTGACCAAGCTCCACGCCGGAGGAAAGTTCGACAGCGGGGCCTACAAGGTCTCCGGTGGTCTGCACGGTGTCGGCGTGTCCTGCGTCAACGCGCTGGCCGAGTGGCTCGTCGTCGAGGTGCACCAGAAGGGCAAGCTGTACCGCATGCGCTTCGAGCGTGGCGAGCGGACGGATGAGCTCGAGATCACTGGCGACACCGATCGCACGGGAACGACGATCCGCTTCAAGCCGGACCCGCAGATCTTCTCCACGACGGAGTTCGACTACGAGATCGTCTCGAATCGTCTGCGCGAACTCGCCTACCTGATGGGTACCCGCGGAGTGCGCATCGAGCTCTTCGACGAACGCTCCGGGGATCAGCAGGAGCACAACTACCCGGACGGCCTGCTGACGTTCGTCCGTGACGTGAACAAGAACCGGACGGTCCTCCATGAGGACGTGATCCACTTCGTCAAGAGCGTCAGCGATCCGGACGATCCTCATCGCGAGTACGAGATCGAACTCGCGATCCAGTACACGGACTCCTACCAGGAGAATGTGTTCACCTTCGCGAACAACATCAACACGCACGGCGGCGGAACGCACCTCGCCGGTCTGCGCGCGGCGCTGACGCGTTCGCTCAACAGCTACGCGAAGTCCGAGAAGCTGTTCAAGGACGAGAAGAAGGCGCCTTCGGGTGACGACTTCCGCGAAGGGCTCAGCGCGATCCTCTCGATCAAGATCCCGGACCCGCAGTTCGAGGGCCAGACCAAGGACAAGCTGGGCAACCGTGAGGTGCAGGGCATCGTCGAGTCGGCGGTGGCCGAGCAGTTCGGCATCTACCTCGAAGAGCACAACCAGATCGCCAAGACGATCATCGGCAAGGCGGTGCGCGCCATGCAAGCGCGCGAGGCGGCGCGCAAGGCGCGTGAGCTGGTCAGGCGCAAGTCGGCGCTCGCGAGCGGCAACCTCCCGGGCAAGCTGGCCGACTGTCAGAGCCAGGATCTGGCCGTGTCCGAGATCTTCCTGGTCGAGGGTGATTCCGCGGGTGGCTCGGCCAAGATGGGTCGCGACCGGCGGAACCAGGCCATCCTGCCGCTGAAGGGAAAGATCCTGAACGTCGAGCGCGCGCGGCTGGACAAGATGCTCGGTCACTCCGAGATCCAGCTGATCATCTCAGCGCTCGGATGCGGCATCGCCGAGGAGTTCGACCTCGAGAAGCTGCGCTACGGAAAGATCATCATCATGACGGACGCCGATGTGGACGGGTCCCACATCCGCACGCTGCTGCTGACGTTCTTCTTCCGGCACATGAACCTGCTCATCGACGAAGGCCGGCTCTACATCGCACAGCCGCCGCTCTACAAGGTGAAGCGCAAGAAGAACGAGCGCTACATCGTGACGGACCAGGAGCTGCGCGAGTACCTGATCGAGCTCGGCATCGGCTCCCTCGTCATCGAGGACAAGGTCAGTGACAGGTCGTTCTCCGGAGACGAGCTTCGTCCCGTCGCGAAGGACCTCGAGCGGCTCGAGGCGATCCTTCCGAAGCTGTCGCAAGCCGGAGTTCCGCTCCCCGTCGACGAGGTCCTCGCCGCCTGGGACGGCGAGAGGCTGCCGACCCACTGGGCGCGCGAGGGCGAGGTCGACTCCTTCTTCCAGTCGCGACAGGAACTCGGCGACTTCCTCGAGCTGCAGAAGAAGCGGCTCGGCGTCGAGGAGCTCCAGATCTACTCCGGACCGGACTCCGAGGTCGGACCGGACCAGGCGCAGCTGTTCACGGCCAACATCGCGCACCTGGAGGACCTGAAAGCCGCTCTGCGCGCGCTGGAGGCCCACGGGCTCCAGTTCCGCGGTGGCGGCTCCTGGACGGTCACAGGGGGCAAGCAGTCCACCGAGTGCACCAAGCTGCGCGAACTGGCCGTGGCCATCCGCAACGCCGGCCAGGGCGACGTGGAGGTCCAGCGCTACAAGGGCCTCGGCGAGATGGATGCGGAGCAGCTGTGGGAGTCCACGATGGACCCGAGCGTGCGCAGCCTCTATCAGGTTCAGCTCGAGGACGCGGTGGCCGCCGACCACATCTTCACCGTCCTCATGAGCGACGGCGTCGAGCAGCGCCGGGCCTACATCGAGCGCCACGCCCTGGAGGCGACGAACCTCGACGTCTGAGCCCGGGAGGAGGTGCCAAGCCCCCTCCTCACAGTCAGTTACGCGAAGGGGCGGGAGGTGACTCCCGCCCCTTCGCGCGTCACTGCGTCCCGGCTGGCTGCCCCTCTCCAGCCGGCTGATCCGCGGGGCATGAGGACCCTCGAGGGCCAGGCGACGGGCTCCCCGGTTCCAACATGCCCCATTCGGAGTCAGGTGCGTCAGGTCCGACCCTCCCGGCGACCTCGATCGGCCGAGATCCCGTGCGAATCTCCCGCGGATCGGGGCTCCAGCCGCGGTGGCCCCGCGCCCGATACACCCCCGGCGCCCGTCGTGTCCTCCCCACGGACAGGACCTCCCCGCGCGCTGTGCACCCCATGAACAACCACCGGCTCGGATATCAGCGACTCTCGGAGGCCCTCATCGAGCGTGGTCTCGTCGAGGCCCAGGCCGTTCAGGACGCGCTGGGCATCGGCAGCCATGGCGGAGTCCCGTTCCCGGAGGCGCTCGTCTCCGCGAACCTGGTCTCCGACTGGGAGCTCTCGAACGTGGTCTGTCAGCTGTACGGACTGCCGTTCCTGCCGGTGGAGGTCTGCGACCCACACCCCGACGCCGCGAAGGGGCTCGACCTCGAGTTCCTGCTGGAGAACGGCATCGTTCCGCTCTCCCGCCACGGCCAGGTGCTGACCCTGTGCATGCCCGCCATCGTTCCGGCGGAGATCCTCGGCTGCATCGCCGCCGAGAGCGACCTGTTCGTCCTGCCCGTCGTGGGCACGGTCAACTCGAACCGTCGCTGGCTGCAGAACCACTTCGCGCCCAGCGCGACGATGAGTGCGCCGGGTTCCGGCGACGACTCCGACTGGGGCTCGCTGTTCGACGAGGCGGACGCCGCCGTGCTGTCCGAGCTCGAGGTGATCGAGCCGGATCCGGACGACATGGGTGGTCTCGGCGACCTGGGCGACCTGGGCGACCTGGGTGACCTGGGTGACGACGTTCCCGCGCTCGACTTCGACGCGGCGGACCTCGAAGCGACGAAGCCGTCCAAGAAGACCTCCAAGAGCGCGGCTGGGCTCGACCTCCCGCCGCCGCCGCCGCGCAGCACGGGCGACGGCGACACGATCGTCTGATCCGGGCGAGCGCCCGGGGTCAGCGCCGCGGGACGGTCCACCCGCCGCCGAGGTTGCGCACCAGCAACCGATCGGCGAGCCGAGGCGAGACGATCGAGATCGCAGCGAGCAGCTTCCACTTCCAGCGCAGGCTGCGCTCGGGGCGCGGACGCCGGTCGAGCTGCAGGATCTCCTCGGCGACCTGCTCCGGCCCGCTCGCGCCTTCGAGATCGGGATGAGGGAGCCCCGCGGGGTTGGCCTGCGCCTCGAAGAAGCCTGTCGCGGTCAGGGCCGGGTCCAGCGTGCAGACCGCGATCCCTTCGTCGGCCCACTCGACGCGCAGCCCCTCGCCGATCGAGCACACGGCCGCCTTGGAGGAGGAGTAGGCGACCTGTCCGGGGATGCCTCGGCGGCCGATGACTGACGAGACGTTGATGACGACGGGGAGCGCGCCTCGCCGCAAGAGCGGCAGCGCCAGCCGCGAGACGTGCAGAACGCCGAGCACGTTCGTCCGGAAGAGTCGCTCCACGAGCGCGGGGTCCAACTCCTCGACGCGCGCCCGGTAGCCGAGCCCTGCGTTGTTGACGAGCAGCTCCAGGCCACCGAAGGCGGCGTCGAGCTCGGCGAGCGACGCGGCGATGGCATCGGGATCCGTCAGGTCGCAGGGCAGCGCGACGTGTCCGTCACCAGCGAGCTCTTCGCGCACGGCCTGGAGCCGGTCCGCGCTGCGGGCGAGCAGCGCGACGCGATAGCCCTCGGCCGCGAGCCTCCGCGCGGTTGCCTCACCGATGCCCGAAGAGGCGCCGGTCACCAGCGCGCGGCGACGATCGCTCTGCACAGGCGTCTAGCGGCCGGTCGTCTTGTGGAGCGTGCGCAGCATGTTGAACCAGCCGTCGCGCTCGCGCTTGATCTCGGCGACCTGGCGGTCGTTGTCTCCGTACTTGGCCATGAGCTCCTCTTCCCACTCCGCGGTCATCGTGATCGCTTCGTCGTAGAGGTCCTTCGCGCGCCCGCCCTTTTCGGCCCAGCCGGCGTGGTCACTCGCGGCCTTCGCGATCTTGCCCGCGTCGAGCACGGTCTTCGCCTCGGCGGCGACCTTCTTGGCCGCGACCCAGGTCGTGTTGCTCGCGAGGCCCGGGGGCGCCTTCTCGTAGAGCTTCTTCGGCTTGAAGCTCGAACCCGTCTTCGGGGTCGGCGGCTCTTCACGCGGGAGGTCCCCGAAGACGGCCTCGGCGTTGACCTCGGCGGGTCTCGCCTCCTCTTCCTTCGTCTCGCTCTGCGCGGCCATGCGAGCGACGACGACGGCGCCGACCATCAGGACGACGAGGATGAGGATCGGCCCAACCGGCGGACCGGAGGACTTGCGGGGACGGCGCCGTCCGGGGGACGCGTCGTCGTCTTGGGTGTTCGAGTAGCGCGTGGACATGACATCGAAGGATACGGCGGTCACCGGTGAGCGGGAAGGCTTGCCGCGGCCAGCGCGCTCTTCGCGCCTTCGGTTGTGGTTGGATCCGCGCGAGACCGCACGAAACCGGAAGGCGGACGAGTGGCGGCGGGTGACTCCGGTTCAGGAGCGCACGCGGCCGGAGTGGCTACTCGCCGCGGACGAGTCGCGCGGCGTAGCCACCGTCCACGGGGCCTCGCTCGTCGGTCGGCCGAGGCATGGTGAGGCGATCGGCATCGAGCGTGAACTCCGGGTGCGTCTCGAGGAAGCGACGAACACGCTGCTCGTTCTCGAAGGGCTCGAGTGAACAGGTCGAGTACACGAGCTTGCCGCCCGGGCGCACGCTGCGAGCGCCGCGCTCCAGGAGCTCGGACTGCAGGGCGTCGAGCGCCTGCTTGGCCTGCGGTCCAAAACGCCAGCGCGCCTCGGGCCGGCGTGCGAGAACACCGGTGTTCGAGCAGGGGACATCGAGCAGGACGCCGTCGAAGTCGGTCTCCGGCGCGGACTCGCCCTCGTCCAGCAGACGAATCTCGACGCTCTCGGCGACGCCGAGGCGTACGAGGGTCGATTGCAGGCGCTCGAGCTTGTCGTCGCTCACGTCACAGGCGACGACCTGCGCGCCCCGCGCGGCGAGCACCGCCGTCTTTCCACCCGGCGCAGCGCACAGGTCGAGCCAGCGTTCACCGGCACCGGCTTCGCAGTGTTCGGCTGCGTGCAGCGCCGCTTCGCCTTGCACGGTCATCCGCCCTTCCGCGAAGGCCGGACTCGCCAGCGCGCCCTCCAGCCCTTCCGGCGGCGCGGTCAAGATGTCCGCGTGGTCTCCACGGCCTGTAGAGATCTCGAGCGCGCTGAGCTCGGCTTCGAGCGCGTCGCGCGTACCTGCAGCCGCGCGCAGCGAGAGCCGCGGGTCCTCGAGCATCGCGAGCGCGAGCGCCATCGCGTCCGCCGCGCCGAAGCGCTTGACCCAGCCCTTGTAGAGCGGCGCCGGGAGCGACAGCGCATCCTCGGCCCACAGGTAGGGGTGCTCATCGGGGTCGTAGAACACCGGCGTGTCGAAGGAGACCTCGCGGCCGGGCACGTCGCGGCGCGGGTCACCGCTCAGCTCCTCGCTCGAGCTGCGCAGCGCGGTGCGCAGGACGCCGTTCACGTACTTGCCCTTCGAGAGACCCAGGCACTCCGACGCCGCCCCGACCGTCTCGCTCACGGCGGCGTGCGACGGCACGCGATCGAGGAAGTAGAGCTGGGCGAAGCCGATGCGCAGGAAGGCGGCGAGGTCGCGGCTCGGCTTGCCCTTGGCGAAGGTGCGAACGAGCGCTTGCAGCGTGCCGCGGCGGCGCACCTCGGTCGTGACGATGCGCGCGAGCAGTCCGCGGTCGCGCGCGTCGAGGCCTTCGCGCGCGGCGACTTCGCCGACGTAGCGGGTGGGGGCTCCGGTACCGGAGCGCAGGAGCTCCCAGGCGAGGTGGCGGATCATCCGATCTCCGTGCCGCTTCCAAAGCGGGTTCCAGCTTCGAAACGGGCGCCGCGGAGCCAAGCGCCCGCGTCCATGGCCCGCTTGCCGGCGGGCTTGACCGTGAGGAGTTCGAGCGCACCAGAGCCCGTCGCGATGACGCAGCGGCTGCCGGCCTCGAGCAAGAGGCCGGGCGCGGCGGCGCCCTCGGTGACCCGCGCGGCCTCGACGACGAGCGCCTTGCCGTCTGGCGACGTGGTGCGCGCGCCGGGCCAGGGGTGCATCGCGCGCACGTGTCGCTCGAGCTCTTCGGCGGCGCGCGACCAGTCGATGTCGCCGTCGCTCTTCGCGAGCTTCTTCGCGTACGTGACGAGCTCGGGGTCCTGGGGCGTGTACTGCGCGTCGCCGCGCTCGAGCCTGTCGAGGGCTTCGACCGCGGCCACGCCGCCGATCGCTGCGAGACGGTCGAACAGCGCGCCCGACGTATCGTTCGCCTCGATCGCGATGCGCTTCTCCAGCAGGACGTCGCCTTCGTCGAGCGCGAGCACCATGCGCTGCACGGAGACGCCGGTCTCGCGGTCGCCCGCGGCGACCGCGTACTGGATGGGCGCCGCGCCGCGCCAGCGTGGCAGCAGGGACCCGTGCACGTTCAGTGCGCCGTGGGGCGCGAGCTCGAGGACCTCCTCGCGCAGGATCTCGCCGTAGCTGGCGACGAGCAGCACGTCGGGCTCGAGCGCGCGCAGACTTTCGACGAACTCGGGCGACTTGGTCGTCGTCGGCTGCAGCACGGGCAGGCCGCGCTCCCGCGCCATCTCGACGAGGGGCGACACGACCACCTCACGCCCGCGACCGCGCGGCTTGTCCGGCCGCGTGACGAGACCCAAGGCAACATGCCCGCTCTCGAGGAGGGCCTCGAAGACGGGCATGGCGAAGGGCGGCGAGCCCAGGAAGACGTAGCGCATCGCGCTGGGCTCGAAGGAGGGCGCTCGAAGAGCGGGGCGCGGAGCCCCGGTGCGTTAGAGCTTGCCCTCGACCTCGGACTTGAAGCTCGGGTACGGCATCGAGCCGAGCATCTGGTGCACGACCTCGCCGTTCTTGATCAGCATGAAGGTCGGGATCGAGACGATGCCGTAGCGGCCGGGCACCTCGGGGTTGTCCTGCGTGTTGAGCTTGACGACCTTGATCTTCTCGCCGAGGTCCTCGGCCAGCTTGTCGACCAGCGGGCCCATGGCCTTGCAGGGTCCGCACCACTCCGCCCAGAAGTCGACGAGGACCGGAGTCTCGCTCTGCAGGACGGTGGATTCCCAGGTGCTGTCGGTGACGTCGAGGGCGTTGCTCATGACTTTCGCGGGTGCTGTGGCTCGGGGGGCTCGCCGGGTCTACGGACGATGCCCGGTTCGGAAGAGTCGGGGACTATGGTCGCTCGCCCCGCGGTCGTCCAGACCTGCTGGGGCGAAAGGCGCGCGACCGGCGTCTCAGGCGTTCTGGGGCGGCTCGCCGGCGGTCGGCGCTCCGGATTCTGCGCTGGCGGCGGCCTGGAGCGGTTCGTCGCCCCCGTCGGCCGGCGTCGCCTCCGCGCTGGGCGGCGTGTCCGCGCTCTCCGAAGCCTCGGGGGCAGGGCTCTCGCCCTCCGCCACGACGGCCTCGCCGCCGGTGGCAGCGGCCTCGTCCTCGCCCGAAACCTCCAGGCTCGCGAGCGCCTCGGGATCGACCTCGTCCTCGAAGGTCGTGCCCTCCAGCAGCTGGTCCATCTCGGTCTCGGCGGCCTCGGAGATCTCGACCTGGATCTCGCCGCGGTGGTCGGGCTGGGCGGCGACGACGATGCCCATCTTGATGAGCTCGAGCAGCGCGCAGAACGTTCCGACCAGCGTCTCGCGAGTCATCTCGCCGTCCAGGGACGTGATCATCTCCCGCAGGCTCATGCGACCGGCGCGCTGCACGGTCCGGGCCAGGCTCGTGACGTAGTAGCGCATCGGCCGTGGGTCCCCGGCGACGTGCATCGGCCGGTTGGCGAGCGTCTCGCGCATCAGCCGCGAGAAGGTCGCCAGGAGGTCCCAGGAGGTCAGCTCGCCGAGGTCCAGCTTGGGCTCCTCGGTCGCGGACTGCTCTTCCTTCAGCTCGGGGAAGGCGCCGCGGGGGTGCAGCTGCTGGCGCGTGGCGAGGCCCGCGGCGAGGGTGTCCGAGGCCTCCTTGAAGCGGCGGTACTCGAGCAGCCGCTGGATCAGCTCGTCCTTCGGGTCGAGCTCGTCCTCGAGGTCGATCTCCTCCCGGGGCAGGAGCGAGCGGCTCTTGATCGCCATGAGAGTCGCCGCCATCACGGCGAACTCGCCCGCGAGCTCGATGTCGAGGTCCTGGAGCGCCGTGAGGTACTGGACGTAGCCCTCGATGACGCGGTTGATCTCGACCTCGTGGATCTCGACCTCCTGCTCGCGCACGAGGTGCAGGAGGAGGTCCATCGGGCCGCGAAAGACCTGTTCGAGGTAGACGGTGTAGTCGGTCATAGCCAGGGACCCCCGGTCAGGTAGTCGGCGAAGGCGAAGATCGCATTGATCGCGGGGCCGATGAGCGGTCGCAGCGGGCCGAGGATCACCAGGGCGAAGATCAGGATCATCCCGAATCGCTCGAGCGAGTTGAAGCCCGCGCGCAGGGACTGCGGCAGGATCCAGGTCAGCACCCGCGAGCCGTCGAGGGGAGGGATTGGGATCAGGTTGAACGCCGCGAGGAGCGCGTTCACGTAGATGCTCTCCTCCATGACCTGGACGGCAACTTCCCCCCGACCGAAGCCGAAGCCGTAGATGAGCACCTTCCAGACGACCATGAAGAGGATCGCCAGAAGGAAGTTGGAAAGCGGTCCGGCGAGCGCGACCAGCATCATGTCGCGCAGCGGGTGCCGCAGCCGGTGGTACTGGACCGGCACCGGCTTGGCGCCGCCGAACATGAAGCCGGACGTGAAGTAGAGGACGGCCGGCACCAGGATCGTCATCACCGGGTCGATGTGCGGGATCGGATCGAGGGTCATGCGACCCAGGTCCTTTGCTGTCGAGTCCCCGCACCTGTAGGCGACCCAGGCGTGTGCCGCCTCGTGGATGCCGAGCGAGAGGATCAGGAACGCGATGGTCAGCCCGCCGACGAGCAGCTTGTCTGGGTTGTCGATCAGCAGAAGGATGGTCGGACTCCGGTCAGGGGAGGGCGTGCGGCGCTGTCTCCGGCGCGTGGCCGGGCGCGCAGCCCTTCCGCGGCCTTATAGCAGGCGACGTCGCTTCCGCGAGGATCGGGCCGGGGATTCGTGAAGGCCGCGCGCTAGAATCCGGCCCCGCGAGCCGCGAACGGACGCGCGCGCAGGCGCCGCGTTCCTCGACTCCGCCGCGCGACTTCCGAATGTCCACAGAGAAGCAGGATGCGCGCCTCGCCCGCGCCGCCGAAGTGATCCGGCACGAAGCCGGCGCCGTCGCTCGGCTCGAGGACTACCTCGACGAGCGCTTCAGTCGCGCCGTGGACCTCGTTCTGGCCTCGAACGGGCAGCTGGTCGTCACGGGCATGGGCAAGGCGGGCCTCATCGGCGCGAAGCTCTCGGCGACCCTGGCCTCCACGGGGACGCCGTCGTTCTACCTCCACCCGGCGGAGGCGCTGCACGGCGACCTCGGGCGGCTGCGCCACGGGGACGTCCTGCTGGCGATCTCGAACTCCGGCGAGACGGACGAGGTCAACGCGATCATCCCCGTCGCCCGCAAGCTCGGCGCCGCCGTCATCGCGATGACCGGGCGGGCGGACTCGACGCTCGGCCAGCTCGCGGACACCGTGCTCGACATCGGCCGGGTCGAGGAGGCCTGCCCGCTCAAGCTCGCGCCCACGGCGTCGACCTCGGCGATGCTAGCCCTCGGCGACGCCCTCGCGATGGTCGTGCTCGACGAGCGCGACTTCGGGCGCGAGGAGTACGCCGTCTTCCACCCCGCCGGAGCGCTCGGCCGTCGCCTGATGCGCGTGCGCGAGGTGATGCGCTCGGAGAAGGAGCTCCCGCTGGTCCCGGGCTCGATGGGGGTCCGCGAGGTCCTGATCACGATGACGCGCACCCCGGGCCGCCCCGGCGCCGCGCTCGTCATCGAGGACGACGGCAAGCTCGCTGGCATCTTCACGGACGGCGATCTGCGGCGCCTGCTCGACTCGGGCGAGCTCGCGCGACTCGAGTCGCCCGTCTCCGACTTCATGGGCAGGAACCCGAAGTCGATCGGACCCGAAGCGCTGATCGAAGAGGCGCAACGCCTCATGCAGGAGCACCACATCGACCAGGTGCCCGTGCTCGACGAAGCGGGCTATCCGATTGGCTTGATCGACGTTCAGGACCTGCTCGACGTTCGCCTCTGACGCCGGACCCCGACGTAGCCTTGACGACCTTCCAGGAACCGCTTTCGGACGAGGCGCGCGCGCGCCTCGACCGCATCAAACTCTTCGCGCTCGACGTCGACGGGACGTTGACCGATGGCAAGGTCGTCTACGTCGGCGGCGAGGAGCTGCAGTCGTTCGACGTGCGCGACGGGCAAGGGCTCGTTTGGGTGCGCCGCGCCGGCGTCAAGCTCGCGTGGATCACGGGTCGCGGCTGCGAAGCGACGCGCCGCCGCGCGCAGGAGCTCGGCGTGGAGTTCGTCGTGCTCGAGTGCAAGGGCAAGCGCGCGGCCCTCGCAGCGATCCAGGCGGAGCTCGGCATCGACGCGTCCGAGACGCTCGCGATGGGCGACGATCTGCCGGATCTCGCGCTGGCCAACGAGGCGAGCGTCTTCGCGGCGCCCGCCGACGCACGGGCCGAGGTGCGCGAGCGCGCTGACGTCGTCGCGCAGGCCAAGGGCGGCGAAGGCGCCGTTCGTGAGGTCTGCGAGCTGTTCCTGCGAGCCAAGGGACAGTGGGCGGCGATCCAGAGTTCAGCCGGACGATGAAGCGGCTCTTCCTGTTCGTCCTCGTCTTCGGCGGGGGCCTCGCGCTGCTGCTCTACTTCGCGCAGAAGTCGCGCGAGGAGAAGGGCGAGCGCGCCGAGCAGGGCGGCGGGCAGCTCCCCGTCGAGCGTCCCGACAACCCGTTCCCGCCGCTTGTCGAGAACGACGAGGAGCCTCCGGAGCCGCTTCAGGACCCCGACGCACCCGTGGATCCGGACGCGCCCGCGGACCCGGAGGCGGCGGAGAATCCGCCGAAGAAGCAAGGTCCCGACATTCGCGTCCAGATCGGCGGCACGTTCAACGGCTGGATCCCGGACGAGGAAGGCCGCCGGCTGTACGACTTCAAGCTGAAGGACATCAAGCCGCAGCCGAACGACGAGTACGTCGTCGACGGCGCAACTCTGCGCAAGCTCGACGTCGAGACCGGCTCCGTCGATACGCGCGTCGTCGCGAAGACCGCCTGGGTGCGCATCGACACGGTGAACGGCAGCTACGCGCTCAGCCGCACGGAGCCGGTTCGCCTGCGCGAGGCCGTCGTCACGCTCCTCGGCGGTTCACCGCTCGCACCTATCACGCTCGAGCTCCCCGAGGCCGAGTACAACCTGAGCACCGGAACGCTGTCCTCGAGCTCGAACGTCCGCGTCCTCGGCGACGGACTGTTCGGTACGGGCAACGGACTGATCGCCTCGCAGGAGAACCAGGTGCTCGAGCTGCAGCGCGACGGTTACCTGCGACTGCGCACCGACGACCAGACCGACATCGAGCTGCGCGCGGCCGGCAAGGGCGAGATCGTGTTCGAGCGCCTCGAGCTGCGGCGCGGGGTCGAGCAGGTCGAGGTTCGACTCGAGCAAGGCGGCGAGCTGACGGTCAAGGGCGACCGCGACGAGACGGTGGAAGGCGACCGCGACGTGACGGTCGAAGGCGACTCGATCGTTCTGGACGGCCGCGTCGAGGAGACGCCCGACACGACGATCGTCGAGGGTGAGGAGCCGCGGCCGCGTCGCGCGTTCGTCCCCGAATACACGAAGATCGTCGGCAACGCCGTCTTCACGCGCGAATCGGAGACGGTCTCCGGCGAGAGCGCGGAGATCTTCTTCGACGCGGCCGGCGACCTCAACCGCATCAAGATGTTCGACGAGCCCACCGCACGCGGACTTCTGTTGCTCGACTCGAAGGACGGGGAGGAGCGCACGCCGGTGCCGGTGGTGCTGACCGGACTCGGGCCGATGGAGCTCGAGTACTCCGCCGAGAGCCCGGTCGCGAAGTTCCTCTTGCCGGGACCAGCGACCCTCAGGGCGCCGTTGACCGACTTTCGGATCGACGCCGAAACTGGCATGGAGGGCAGCTTCTGGGGACGCGGCCTCGTCAACCTCGACCTGCGCGGTGAAGTCACCGGCCGCTTCGATGGCGTCGAGTTCGAGGGGAGCGACGTGGAGCTGCGCGGAAGCGAGCGCACGGAGGCGCTGCGCCGCGTCTACCTCGAGACGCGCCGCCCCTCGCACTTCTGGGGCACGACGGAGAAGGGCGAGCCGTTCGACGTGAGGAGCGCCGGCCTCTTGCAGCTCGAGCTGCAGCGCGACGAGACGCGCCTCGTGCTCGGTCGTGACGTCACCTTGACGATGGGTGCGGAGGACGCCTGGACCGTCGTCGTCGCTGAGCTGCAGGACCTCGACCTCGACGCGCGGACGTTCGAGGCGAGCGGTGGGATGACCTACACGACGCCGGACGGGACGGGCGCGGCGGACAGGGCGATCGGTCACTCGAGGGAGCACATCGAGCTGTTCGGGAGCGAGGAGCGCCCGGCGACCTTCGACCTCGACGCGTCGAAGAGCGAGAGTCTCGACGCGGGATTCGTGCGCGCGCGCCACATCGACGTCCGTCCGGACCGCGTTCTAGCGGATGAGCTCGTGGAGCTGCGCTTCGAAGACCCGGAGTACTCAGCGCAGATCGACTGCAACGGGTTCGAGCTGCGCCTCCTCGAAGAGCGCGTCGCCGGTAAACCGACGCCGTTCCAGTTCGAGGCGCGCGAAGTCGAGCGCGCCGTCGTCAAGGGCAACGAGATCGACACGACGTTCCTTGCGGAGACCGTCTTCGGCGCCGGAACGCTGACCGAGCTCGCTGACGGCAGATCGGAGCTGGTGCTCGAGTCGGTGTCGGCCGCGGGCAACGTCAGCATGAGCTACGACGGCGGTGGCGGCCGCTTCACGGCGACCGGCGGCACGCTGCGCTGGGATCCGAGCGGCGTCGCCCGCCTCGAGGCGCTGGCGGGTGAACGGGTGGAGGCGCGCGGGCGCTTCCGCGAACAAGGCTTGCCCTACGTGCTCACCGCGACGTGGATCGAGTACGGCAGCCAGGACATCCAGGCGCTCTTCCCGGAGATCATGCTCGATCGTCCGGCGGCCCTGCCTCAGCCGTTGAGCGGCGGCCTCGCCGTCGAGCTCCACACGGGAAGCGCAGATTGGATGACGGCGGACGACGCCGGCATCCTCCTCGCCGGCCAGGCGCACTTCAGCGGGTTGACCGAGGACGGCCAGCAGGTCGAGCTGGACGCCGGGTCGATGCACCTGCTGCGCGAAGAAGAGGGCGACGAGCGCGGCCGCGGCATGCAGGAGCTGGTCGCGTGGGACGGCTTCGTTCTGACCCTGGAGGACGACCTGACGGGGACGGGCGAGATCCTTCAGCTCGGCTACGAGGTGCTGCGCTTCGAGGGCCGGCCCGCGCGCGTCGAGGTGAGCGGCTTCGTCTGGGAGTCGAACAACATCGTCTACGACGTCCCGCGCGTCCTCATCACCACCGACCAGGGGACGCTCTACGGCGCGGCGGGCACGGCGTCTGAGGGCTGGACCGCGACCTACGAGTCGCTGCAGCCCTTCGAGACCGCGGACTCGACGATGATGGTCATGCGCAACCCCGTGCTGCGCGCGGAGGGACGTGAGCTGCGCGGCAAGTGGGCAACGTTCTGGCTCGACCG
>CAYGST010000002.1:0-3031 GCA_964352415.1 uncultured Planctomycetaceae bacterium
GCTCGACCCGTTCGAGTCGAACGACCTGCTCCCCGGCCTGTCCCGCGCGGAGCAGCCGGCGTTTTTCAATCAGGTTCCGAGGGCGGGGCCGGCTACTTCACGCGCTCGATGAAGTGGCCGTCGCGGGTGTCGACACGGATCAGCTCGCCCGGGTTCAGGTACGGCGGCACCTGCAGCTCGAGGCCCGTGTCGCACTTGGCGTTCTTGCTCTGCGCCTTGGCAGTCGCACCCTTGATGGCGGGGTCGCACTCGGTCACCTGCAGATCGACGCTGTTCGGCAGCTGGATCGAGACGACAGCTCCGGCGATCAGCATCGCCTGCATGCCTTCGAGCCCATCCTTGAGATAGAACGCGTCGTCGCCGAGGTCGTCCTTGGAGATCGCGAACTGCTCGTAGGTCTGGTTGTCCATGAAGTGCCACTCGGTGCCATCCGAATACATAAAGCTCGCGTCGTGGTACTCCATGTCGACCTCATCGAACTTCTCACCGCTGCGGAAGCTCTCGTTGAGGACCTGGCCGGTGATGAGGTTCTTGAGCTTGGTCTTGGTGATCGTGTTGCCGCCGCGCGCCGTCGGGGTCGACGTCGTCGTGTGCTGGATGATCATGGGCGCGCCCTTGAACTGGATGCAGACGCCCTTCTTCAGGCCACTGGAATCGATCATGAGGAAGAAGTGGTAGTGACGAGGCCGGCCCCTCGGGGCGGGCGCTGACAGCGGAGACAGACGTGGGTCCCGCGTTGCCCGACGACGAGCTTGCGCAGGGTGGAGCCGCACGCGCGGCAGGGCTTCCCGTCACGACCGTACACCTGGAACTGGTGCTGGTAGCTGCCGGGCTTGCCCTCGGGCGTGCGGTAGAAGGTGTCGAAGGACGAGCCCTCGCGCTCGATCGCCTCGGCGAGCACCTCGCGGATCGCGGCGTGCAAGAGATCGGCGCTCTTGGCGGGCAGCTTGTCCGAGTGGCGCAGCGGGTGCAGCCGCGCGCGGAACAGCGCCTCGTCGACGTAGATGTTGCCGAGGCCGGCGAGGAAGCTCTGGTCGAGCAGCAGGGGCTTGAGCGCGCGCCGACGGCTGCGCAGCGCCTTGCGGAACCACGCTGCGGTGAACTCCTCGGCGAGCGGCTCGGGACCGAGCTCGGCGAAGGGCCCCGCGGTGTCCTCGACGAACACGAAGCGACCGAACTTCCGCACGTCGAGGAACTGCAGCGCCTTGCCGCGCTCCAGCTCGAGGCGCACGCGCTCGTAAGGGTCGAACTCGTCGGCCGCGTCGACGACGTGCAGCCTCCCCGTCATGCGCAGGTGAACGAGCAGGTGCCCCGCAGCGGCGCCGCGCTGCTCGAGGTCGAGGACGATCCACTTCGCCCGCCGCCAGGCGCGCGCGATGCGCTTGCCCTCGACGTGGCGCGCGAGCTCTCCAGAGTCCAGCCCGCCGGTCGTGCGCGCCCAAAGCACCTCAGCGCCGCGAATGCGGCGGCCTTCCACCCCGGGGCGGATCAGGCGCGTGACGGTCTCGACTTCGGGCAGCTCGGGCATGCGCCGAGAGCTTATCGCGCTACCGAGACCCGTGCCCGCCGCAGACTCTCCGAATCACGCAATAGAGGCCGAACGGCACCGTTCGGAGCGCGTCCCCGGGCGCTCAGCCCCGCCCCTCGAGCTCCTCGAGACGCTTCGGCCAGTCCGCCTTCAGCAGCCGCGACAGCGCGCGATCCGCCAGCAGGCGGCCTTCGGTCTGGCAGGCGGCGCAGTAGTTCGTCTCGCGGCTCGCGTAGACGATGCGCTGAACCGGGTTGCCGCAGTCCGGGCAGGCCTCGCCAAAGCGTCCATGGACGGCCATCTCCGGCCGGAAGGCCGTGACCGTCTCCGGCCAGCCGCCGGCCGCCTCGGCCCGCAGGCGCTCGGTCCACTGGGCCAGCGTCGCGCGCGTCGCCTCGTACAGTCGCAACCACTCGGCCTCCCCGAGCTTCGCGGTGAGCTGCACGGGCGAGAGCCGCGCCGCGTGGAGGATCTCGTCCGAGTAAGCGTTGCCGATCCCGGACAAGAGGCGTGGGTCGCTGAGCGCGCGCTTCAGCGTGTGATTCGTCCGCGTCAGCACCTCGCGGAACGCGTCCATGTCGAGCTTCGAGACCTCGCGGCCCCCCGGATCGAGCGCGGCGAGCGCCTCCTCGCCGCGCACGAGCGTCAGCGAGGCGCGCCGCTTCGAGCCCGCCTCGGTCAGAACAAGGCAGCCCGCCGGGAAGTCGAAGCTCGCGAGCGCGCTCTTGCTGCCGAGCTTCGCACCGACGCGCTTCCAGCCGAGGCGACCTGCGACCATGAGGTGCAGCACGGCGAACCGTCCTTCGCCGAAGTCGAGCACGATCCGCTTCCCGATGCGCCGCAGTCCGATGACTTTCCGCCCCTCGATCTCCGTCACCGGCGGCTCGACGCTGCGCAGCAGAAACGGGTTCGCGATCCGCAGAGCCGTGAGCTTCTCCCCCACGACCTTCGGCGCCAGGCAGTCCAGGTAGACGGTGATGTCGGGGAGCTCGGGCACGGCCTCATCCTGCCACAGACGCGAGGGCCGCGTGGAACGCGGCGACCTCCGCTCCCAAAGAGAGTGCGACGCCACGGAGCATCGCGCAGAATGGGCCGGAGCGCGCGCCGCAGCCGCCGCCCGCCGCCTCCTCGATGTTCCTGAATCCCCTCGGACTCCTCGCGCTCCTCGGCGTCCCCGCCGTCGTCGCCCTGCACCTGTTCCGGCGGCGTTTTCAGCGGCACCAGGTCAGCGCGCTGTTCCTCTGGGAGGCGCGCCAGACGACCACGCTGGCTGGACGCCGGCGCGAGCGCCTGCTGCGCTCGCCGTCCTTCTGGTGCGAGGTCCTGCTCGCGCTGCTGCTCGGCCTCGCGTTCGCCGGTCCGCGCGGCTGCGGTTCGCTCGAGGCGAAGCACCTCGTCGTCGTGCTCGACGGCTCGGCGTCGATGATCGCGGGCACCGACGCCGATCCGAGCGCCGCGCGCCAGAGCGTTGCGCTCGTGAACGAATCCATCGACGCGCTCCCG
>CAYGST010000002.1:3041-17246 GCA_964352415.1 uncultured Planctomycetaceae bacterium
GTTCCGCACATCATCGTCGGCCCCGCCGCCTTCCCGCAGGAAGCCGCGGCGCGCCTCGCCGACTTCGAGCCCATCGCCGGACGCCACGACCTCGGCCCGGCCGCGGCGCTCGCCCTCGAGGTCGCCGGCGACGGCGCCGTGACCGTCTACACCGACCGCTTCGCGCCGGAGGCCCTCCCCGACGAGGTCGGCGTCGTCGCGCTCGGCAAGCCGCGCGAGAACGTCGCGATCACGCGCGCCGCGCGACTCGTCACCGCCGACGGTGCCGCAGGTGAAGACGACGTGTTCGTGACCGTCACCAACTATGCGGGTCGCATGCGCAGCGCCAGCATCGTCGTGCTTGGCCAGGCGGGCACCGTCGCCGAGAAGGACCTGAGGCTCGAGCCCGGCGCCCGCGAGCACCTCAGCTTTCGGCTCCCCGCAGGCGTCGACGTCGTGGAGGTCCAGCTCGACGGCGACGAGTTCCCGCTCGACGACGTCGCGCGCCTCGCGCCCGCGCCTCGGCGCGAGCTCGCGCTCTTCACCGACCTCGCCGAGGAGGGCCGCAAGCGGCTCGGCCTCGAGCGCGCGCCCGAGACGCCGCTCGCCCAGTGGCTCGCCCTCGTTCCGCGCAGTCGCCGCGCCGAGGACGCCGACAGCGCGCACCTCGTGATCTCGACCAGCGCCCCCGAAGCGCCCGGCGCCTGGTGCCTCCAGCTCGTCGAGGCCGAGGGCGAGCCACTCGACCTGATCGGTCCGTTCCTGATCGAGAAGCGCCACCCCGCGGCGGACGGCGTGCTGCTCGACGGCGTCGTGTGGAGCGCAGTCGCCGGCGTCGAGCTCCCCGGCGTGCCGATCCTCAGCGCGGGCAACCTGCCGCTCTTGACCGAGCTCGACCTCGGCGACCGGCGCGTCTACCCCATGAACATCGACTGGGCGCGCTCGACTCTCCAGCGCTCGCCCGACTGGCCGATCCTGCTCGCGAATCTCGCGGAGCTCCGCCGCAATCAGCTCGACGGGCCCGTGCAGACGAACCTCGGCGTCGGCGAAGTCTTCGTCTACCGCAGCCGCGAGGCAGCCGACTACGAGCTCTCGGGCCCCGATGGCGTGCGCGAGCTGCGCGCGGTCTCGACGCTGGAGATCGACGATCTCCGGCTGCCGGGTGACTACGTGCTGTCGAGCGCTGGCGAGGAGCGCGCGCGCTTCGCCGTGCACTTCGCCGACGACGCCGAGAGCGACCTCCGGCGCGCCAGCGCAGGCGAGCGCCCGTCGACGATCGAGCTCGGCGAGGAGCGCAGCGGCTCGTCGTGGGTCGTCCTGCTGCTCGCGCTCGGCGCGCTCGGCGCCGCGCTGGTCGACTGGTGGGTGCTGCGCCCGCGCGGCCCCGCGACATTCGAGCCCGGAGGGACGGCGTGAGGCGAGACGAGGTCCTGCGATGATCGGCTTCCAGCGCCCGGAGCTGCTACTCCTCGTGCTGCCCGCAGCATGGCTGCTGTGGCGTACCCGTGATCGACAGGTCGGCACGAACGTGCTGCGTGCGCTCGCGCTCGCGCTGGTCGGCCTCGCGCTCGCCGGCGCCTACCTGAACCTGCAGACGCCCGGCCGCGACCTCGTCGTCGTCGTCGACCGCTCGCGTTCGATGACCGAGGAGTCGGCCGCGTCGATCGTCGAGCTGCTGCGCCTCGCCGAGGAGCAGCGCGAGCGCGGTGACCGCGTAGCCCTCGTGACCTTCGGTGCCGAGGCCGCCATTGAGCGGCCGCCTTCGGAGGAGGCGCGCTTCGATGCGTTCACGCGCGAGGTGCAGATCGACGGCTCCGACGTCGCCGCCGCCCTGGACGCAGCGCTCGAGCTGATCCCCGAGGGGCGCGCGGGCTCGATCCTGCTGCTCTCCGACGGCGAAGTGCGCGGGCGCGATCCGCTCGCGGCCGCGCGTCGTGCCTTCGCGCGTAACGTCCACATCGACGTACGACCGTTCACGCGCCCGATCGAGACGGATCTGGCCGTCGAACGCATCGACGTGCCCGAGCTCGCCGCGAGCGGCGAGCCATTCCAGTTCAGCGCCTGGGTGCGGACCGATCGCTCCTACAGCGCACGCTACGAGCTGGAGCGCAACGGCGAGGTGATCGTCAGCGGCGAGCGCAGCTTCACGCCCGGGACGAACCGCATCGTCTTCCGCGACGCCATCGAGCGGGTCGGCGTCGCGCGCTACACGCTCAACGTGCTCGGCGTCGAGGACCGCATCCCCGAGAACAACTTCGGGCAGGCCGCGCTGCGCATCGACGGTCCGCGGCGACTGCTCGTCGTCAACTACGACGGCGCCGAGGACTCGCTCGTGCTCGCGCTGCGTCGCTCCGGCCTCAACGTCGACGTCTCCGCGCCGGAGACCGCGCCGATCGACCGCATCGGGCTCGAAGCCTACCGCGGCGTGATCCTCGAGAACGTCGAAGCAGGCCGCCTCGGCAAGCGCATGAAGGACCTGCGGCGCTTCGTGGAGGAGCGCGGCGGCGGGCTGCTCGTCACCGGCGGCCGCGCGAGCTTCGGCGTCGGCGGCTACTACCTCTCCCCGCTCGACCCGGTGCTGCCCATCTCGATGGAGCTGCGCAAGGAGCAGCGCAAGCAGGGCATGGCGCTCGCGATCGCCATGGACCGCTCCGGCTCGATGGGCGCGGCGGCGTCCGGCGGGACGAAGATGGACCTCGCCAACATGGCGGCGGCCTCGGCGATCGAGCTGCTCTCCAACATCGACGCCGTCTCGGTCATGGCCGTCGACACGGAGGCCGACGTCGTGCAGCCGATGACGACCGTCGACGACACGGCGGCGCTCGCCGCCCGGGTTCTGCGCATCAGCCCAGGCGGCGGCGGCATCTACGTACGCAACGCGCTCGAGGCCGCGGTCCGCGAGCTGAACGAGGCCACGCAGCTCTCGAAGCACATCACCCTGTTCTCGGACGCCGCCGACTCGGAGCAGCAGGAGGGCTGCGTCGAGCTCGCCACGCAGCTCAGCGCGGCCGGCGTCACGCTGTCCGTCATCGCGCTCGGAACAACCGCCGACACGGACGCCGACTTCCTGCGCGCGCTCGCCGCCGCGGGACAGGGCGACTGCTACTTCACGACCGAGGCGGAGGAGCTGCCGCGCCTGTTCGCCCAGGACACCCTGACCGCGTCGCGCTCGGCGTTCATCGACCAGCCGACGCCCGTCCGCGTGCTCTCGGACCTCTACGCGATGGGCCAGATCCCGAGCGAGACGTTCCCCACGATCGGCGGCTACAACCTCACCTACCTGCGCGACGGGGCGAACGCCGGACTGGTGGGCGGCGACGAGAACACGGCGCCGATCTTCGCGTTCTGGTACCAGGGCCTCGGGCGCAGCGCCGTCTACACCGGGCAGATCGGCGGCAGCTTCGGTGCCGACATCGTCGCCTGGGAGGACTTCAGCGCCTGGTTCGTCACCGTCTCGCGCTGGCTGCTCGGCACCGAGCCGCCCGACGCCGTCTTCGGTCGCGTCTACCGCGAGGGCCGCGAGGCGGTCGTGCGCGTCGAGGTCGATCCCGCCGCAGAGATCGCGGCGGACCTGTCCGAAATGGAGGCGCTCCTCGGCCGCACCGACGCGAACGCGGATCGGCGTCCGTTCCAGCGCCTGTCGGCCGACCTCTACGAGGCGCGCTTCCCGCTGGACGAGGACGGCATCGTCCTGCCCACGGTCAAGCTCGACGAGCGCCGCAGCCTGCGACTCGCGCCGCTCGCGCTGCCCTACTCGCCGGAGTTCGAGCCCAGCCCCGACCCCAAGCGCGGCGAGCGGCTGCTGCGACGGCTCGCCCGCGAATCCGGCGGCGAGGTCACGCCGGCAACGACCGCGCTCTTCCGCGGCGAGCGCGGCGGCCGGGCCTGGCGACCGGTCACGCGCGAGCTGCTGCTCGCCGCGCTCGTCGTGCTGCTCTTCGAGATCCTCTTCCGGCGGCTGTCGCTGTGGAGCGGCGCGCTCTTCGGACGCGGCGAGCGCACGAGCGCCGAGGAGCGCGCGGCCGAGTCAGCAGCGCTGCGCTCGCACCGCTCGCCGATCCAGCCGGCGGACGCAGCTGGCAACAACGAGGCCGCCACCGACAAGACCGCTCCGCTCGCCGGCCACGCCAAGCTCGCCGACGCGCTGCGCAGGGCTCGGGGCCGCGCGCGGCGTGAGACGGGGCGCTGATTCCTTGAGAGAGAGAGAGAGAGAGAGAGGTCTCAGCCACGCCACGTCGGCGTTTGGCGTACTTCGCGCTCCTCGGACTCCTGACCTCGCTCGCCTTCGGCCTGGCCAAGCTGGAGCTCCAGCGCGCTCACCCGCCGAGCTGGGCCACGAAGGCGAGCAACAGCTTCGACGGCTACGTCTCCATCGATCGCTTCAGCGAACGCGCCGCCCTGATGCGAGACTGCCTGCGCGGCGAGGAGGCCTCCGGCGCCGAGCTGCGCGACTTCCTGCGTGACGAGCTGCACCCCACCACCCTGACGGTGCCCGCGCTCGTCGCCGGTGTCAGCCTCGTCACGACCTCCATCCCGCTCGCGTTCGCGCTCGTCTCCTCCCTCGCCGGGGCGCTGCTCGCGCTCGTCACCGGCCGGCTCGCGCAGCGGCTCGCTCCACAGAACGCCTCGCTTGCGGGCTGGACAGCCGCGGCGCTGCTGCTGTTCCACGGCCTCACCCTGCGCACGACCTCGCAGCTGATCCTGGACGGCGCGTGCGCGGCCCTGATCGTCGCCAGCGTGCTCGCCGCGCTGCGCTGGAGCCGAGAGCGGCGCCCCGGGACGGCGGTCGCGCTCTGGCTCCTGCTCACGCTCGGTCTGTTCACGAAGGTCTCCGTCCTTCCGGTGCTCCTCGCTCCCGCGCTCGCGACCTGGTTCGACTCGAACGACGCGCGCCGCGGGCGGCTCGCGCTGGTCGACGTCGCGCTGTTCACGATTCCGCCGCTGGCGCTCGTGCTGCTGTACCTCGGGTGGCTGACGGGGGTGAGCGCCGGCGCACGCGACATGCAGCACCTCGCGGCCACCTGGTCGCTGTCCCCGGGCCAGCTACGTCACTTCGGCGTCGAGATGGCCCTGCTGTTCCAGGCGCTGCCCCTGCTGGCGTTCGTGCGACGGCCCGCGCTCGACCGCGGCGCGGCGTCGACGACGGCCGCCACGCTCTTCGTGCTGCTCGGCGCAACCTGGCTGTTCGGGCTGCCGCCCATCCCGCGCCTGTACCTGCCCGTCCTCGCCCTCGGCGCCGCGCTGGTCGGCGCCCGCCTGGCCGGGCGCGCGGACGCACGGCCAGCCTGGCTCCTCCTGATCTCCTACGCCCTCGTCAACGTCGCGATCGCGGGCTACGGGCTGGTGAGGATCGCGGCCTGAGCGCGGCGAGTCGAGGGTCCCGGAAAGACCCGACTTCGCTGCATCATGGAGGGCAGCGGCTCCCTTTAGCCGTCCGATGAGCCAATCCACCCGCGACCACGACTCCCCCGGTGACCTGGAGGCCCACGGGCGCTTCGTGCGCCGGCTGGCGGGGGACATGCTGGGGCTGGGCCGCGAGGCCGACGACCTGGCCCAGGACGTCGTGTTCGCCGCGATCCGGACCGATGCCCTCGCGCGAGTTCCGCGGCCGGCCATGCGCGCCTGGCTGGCTCGAACCGTGCAGCGCCTCGCCGGCGCGCACCGGCGGCAGACGTCCGCGCGGACGGCGCGCGAGTCGGACCACGCGACGCAGCGCGACGAGGTCCCCACGCCCTTGGGCCTCGCCGTCAAGAAGGAGACCGTGCAGACCGTCTACGACGCGGTGCTGTCCCTCCCCGAGCCGTACCTGACCACGGTCCTGCTCACCTACTACGAGGATCTGAGCGCCGAGCAGATCGCCGTGCGACTGGCGCTTCCGATCGCCACCGTACGCAGCCAGCAGCAGCGCGCGAAGGCCAAGCTGCGCGAGCAGCTGCAGCGTGAGCTCGGCGGGTCGGAGCAGGCGCTCGGCGTGGCGCTCCTGCCCTTGGTGCAAGCCCAGCTCGGTTCCCCGCACGCGCCCCTCTCGACCGCAGCTGCCGCCACCGGTGGTGCGTCGTTCAGCAGCCCCCTGTTCCTTGGAGTGATTGCGATGAGCTGGAAGTGGATATCGATCGCTGGCGTGCTTGGCCTGCTCACGTGGCTCGCCGTGCGCGAACCAGCAGAGTCCGTGGTGCCGACCGGCACGGCCCTGTCGCTGCCCGCGGATCCCGCGACCGATCTGGCCAGCGCCCCGTCTCCCGCGCTGGCGGCGGATGCCGAGACGAGCAACGGTGAGCGCAGGACCGCTGGCCTTCCAGAGAGCGCAGCTCTATCCACGACTCCCGACGTGGCGCCGACACAAGCACCGAGCGCGACCCCGGACCACACAGCCGGCCTGTTCGGCCGAGTGGTCTACCGCGGCGCTCCGCTCGCGGGCGTCCTGGTCACCCAGTCCCGCCCGGAGATCGCCTACGCGAACGACGACCACGGCACCCGCCTGCCCGGGTTCCTGGACCTCGAACCGGCGCTCGAGAAGGCGATGGTCGGCCGCCAGTTCGGGTACTCCACCTTCCGCCCCGTCCCGATCGATCCGCAGATGGACGGTCTTCCGACCGGACAGTTCCTGTTGCCCAGGGGCCAGAAGCGAGTGCCGCCGGTGACCACGGACGCGGACGGCTGGTTCCACTTCCCGTCCATGCCGGACGGGCCCTACCTCCTCACCCTGCAGCAGTTCGAAGAGGATCTCGCCCTGCACGACGAGCCGCGCCTCCCTGGATCAGAGACCAGCGCCAACCTCGGCGACATCGAACTCGAGCCCTCCGCGACCCTGCGAGGCACGCTGGACTGCGGTCGTGCCCTCCGCCTCGAGGGTCACGAGGTCTCGCTGCGGGGACTCCCCTCCCTGACGGCCACGACCGACGCTTCCGGGAGCTTCGTGATCGGCGATGTTCCGGCCGGGGACTACCTGTTCGAGGTGAGCGCCGGCGAGGGTCTGTACCTCACGGACGACCCCGATTACTTCCTGCGCCTGGCCGCCGGTCAGGATCGCCGCGCCGACCTCGAGTTGCAGACGATCGCCTGCTCGATCGCCTCGATCGAAGTGACCAGGAACGGGGCGCCCTGGGCAGGTGAGAGCTTGGTCTTCCTGCACAATGGTTCGCGCTACGGCGTTCACGTGAGTCTCGACGAACAGGGACGCGGTCGCGCCACGCTCCCGGCGGGAGCAGCGGTGAGCTGCGAGGCCCTGGTGGGCTCGAACCGACTCTCCCTGGGACCCGACCTCGTCCTTCCCGAGGGCCCCACCGAGGTGGCGCTCCAGCTCGAGGTCGGCTCGCTCCGCGTCTCCGTTCCGACCGCGCACTTCCCCGCGCCAGACACGTGTCGGCTCGAGTTCACGATCGACGATCCCAAGTACACCGCGGTGCGCTTCGACATCTTCAGTGGAGCGGAGGGCGCTCCGCATGCCCTGGACTCCAGCGGCCAGGCCGTGATCACGGTCCCCGCCTGGACGCGGCTCGAGCCGCGGCTGCGCTACGAGGACCGCGTCTGGGTCTACGTCGACACCAACAAGGCGAGCTTCCCCGCTGGCAGCGCGACCGTGCGATTCGCGAGCGATCCGGAGAGCGGGGCGCTGAGCATCGCCGGGGGCCTGGATCCGGTAAGCGAACGCGAGCGGCCGCGCCCGAAGCAGTACCAGCTCGAGCTCGCGTGGACGTCCGAGATCACGGGCGACGCTCAGACCCTGACCTGCGATCTCGACCCGCTGAACTTCGCCACGAACGCCGCCGAGGTGCAGACCTTCCAGTTCGACGCCGTCCCCGCCGGCAGTCGCAGCTTCCAGGTGACGGCGCAGCGACGCCACGGCTCCAAGGGCAGCGACCTCGTCGGCTGGCCGCTCGCGCTCGACATCCGGGCCGGAGAGGTCACCGAAGCCCGAGTTCCGGAGCCCCAAGGACGCGAGTCGGAGCGTTAGGTCGGATCCGAGAGCCGCTACGCGCGCTGCAGGAAGTCGATCGCGGCCTCGAGGTCGTCGTCCTCGAAGTAGCCGACGTCGGCGACGATGAAGCGCACGGCGAGCTCGGCGAAGCGGCGCTCCCACTCCTTGTTGCCGAGGACCGCGATGCGCTTCACCTCGTTGTGGTGCTTGCGGACGATGGAGAAGTGCTCCCACATCGCATGCAGGTCCTCGTAGCCGTCGAACTGGCGCAGGTCGATCAGGAGACAGATCTCGCCGCCGTCCTTGTCGATCTGGTCGTCGAGCATCGGCTCGAGAGCCTCGAACTCCTCGTGGGTGATCGTGCCGGAGAACTGGATGGCGACGAGGTTGCCGTCGTTCTGAGGGAGGAATTGGAGCATGGGGCGCTGCGCGGTTGGAGGGCGGGGCCGGAGTGTAGCGCGCCGCCGCGAGGGAGCGCGAGTCCGACGGGCCGTCCTCCCGTCAGCCCGGAACCACGAGCCCCGCGCGCGCCAGGCGATCGCGGCAGAGGTCGTCGAGGGTCGGCCCGGCCTCGAGCGTGAGGAAGCGCGCGGCCGCGCGGCGACACTCGGTCTCCAGGCTGTCCGTCAGGCGCCGTAGCCGGCCGAGGTAGTCCTCGACCGTGCGCGGATCGAGGACGAGCTCGAGCGCCTCGCCGGTCTCCGCATCGACCATGCGGTACGCGGCGCCGACTTCGGGCTGCGTGTCCTCGGGATCGAGCACCTGGAACAGCGCCAGGGCGCCGGCGCCCTGGCCGAGGCCGCGGACGAGCGCGCCCGGGTCGTGCGGGCTGAGGAAGTCGCTGACGACCATGCGCAGCGTCCCGGGACGCAGCAAGGCCTGCGCGGCGGGCACGGTCGCCGCGAGCGGCTCGCGCGCGCCGTACTCGAGCCCCTCCGCGCGCAGCGCCTCGAGCTCGACCTGGTGCGGCCGGTCGGCGAGCGCGATGAAGCGCACCGAGAAGCCCTGACGACGCGCGGCGAAGGCCAGGAAGGTCGCGAGGTCGAGCGCGAGCTGCGGCTTCGACTCGCCCACCCCCATCGAGGCGGAGACGTCGAGGACCAGGTCGAGGCGCGGCAGGACCTCCTCGCGGTAGAGCTTGACCGTCAGCTCGCCGGTGCGCGCGAAGGCGCGCCAGTCGAGGTGCCGCACGTCGTCGCCCGCGTGGTAGACGCGCCGGTCCTGGAACTCGAGCGAGGCGCCGGTGCCGCGGCCGAGGTGCTCGCCCGCCTTGCCGCGCGGCGGTGTGGGGACCCAGTCGAACTGCCAGGTCTCGGCGGCGCGCAGCGCCTGTTCACTCGGGAGCGGCACCGGTGGTTCAGCCCCGCTCCTTGGCGCTCAGGGCGACCGCTCGACGCATCTCCACCACGACCTGCTTCAGCCGCGGCGCGTTGACGAGCAGCGTCAGCAGAACGCCGAAGAGCAGCACGAACACGTACGGCCCCACCACGTTGCGATCGCTCCAGAGGTCGTCGATCACGATGAAGACGTTGCCGGGGTGCTCGAACCGCGCCCACTGGTCCATGCCGAAGAGGAAGCCGAAGAGCGCGGGCAGGAGGATCGAGGCGATGAAGAACACGACGATCGCGATGCGCGCGGCGAGCCGGATCCCGAGCGACTGGCTCTGCCAGCTGAAGATCCCGCTCGGCAGTCCGATGAAGATGATCCCGTAGGCCAGCAGGACGAACGGGACGAGCTGCTCGCCGCGATCGAGTCGGGTGGAGTCGTTCAGGATGTCGAACAGGAACATCCACGCGGTGATCAGCAGCCCTCCCCCGATGAAGAACAGGAGGCCGCGTGCACCACCCGGATAGAAGGGCGTGGCGAGCCAGGCCACGAGCCGGTTCCTGGGGAGCGTCACCTCCACGCGGCGTCCGAGGCGCTCGGGCTCGGTGGCGAACAGGATCGACGCCGCGCCGAGGACCGAGAACGCCGTGACCGCGCCGCCGACCATCGGGTCTTCGAAACGCGTATCCCAGAACATCCACATCATCCAGCCCAGCCCGACGGCCAGTACGACGAGGGTGGTCTGTCGCAGACCCGTCGAGTTGTTCTCCTCGTCGTGCGCGAGGCGCGCCGTGGCGGCGGAGAAGAAGAACGCAGCCACTGCAATCCCCACCGTGAGCGCGCCGAGGATCGCGTCCTGAACTTCCCCGTCGTGGATCAGGCCGGGCTGCATGACCATCGCCGCGGCCCAGGCGACCGTCCCGATCGCGGCCCAGACGAGCGCGATGGCGAGGAGGACCATCAGCACGACGCGGGCGAAGCGCCCGCGGCTCAGGCTGCTCGTCGCCGTGGCGAGGCAGGACAGCAGCATCGACACGACGAACGAGACGGCCAGGGTGACCAGCACGACGCTCACGTCGACGCCGCGCAGCAGGAACGCGAAGACGAGGAACGGCCCGAACGCGGAGTAGTAGAGCAGCGCCTGGACCCCCGCCGACAGGACCTTGCCGAGCACGATCTGGCGCGGCTTCAGGTTCGAGAGGACGAGGAGGTCCCAGGTGTTCTCGTCCCACTCCCCACCCATCGACAGGAACGCCGAGAAGGGCACGAGGATGTGCGCCGCGAGCGCGAGGCAGGCGAAGATCGCCGTGAAGAACACCGGACCGAGCATGTCCTCCTCGCCGTCCATCATCGTGACGAGCAGCACGGTGAGCCCGACGAGCGTCGCCACCGTCAGCGTGAACCAGAACGAGTACTTGAAGTAGCGCCCCCGCATCGCCTGGCGCACCTCCTTGAGCAAGATCGGGTTCAGGCCGTCCGACAGGCGCTGGAGGCGCGTGGACTCCCCCTGCGGAGCATCGGCGTCGACATCGATCGTGGTCATTGCACGTGCCCCTGAGTCAGTGAGAGGAAGACGTCCTCGAGGTCGACGGCCGCCGGCGAGAACTCGATCGGGTCGAGGCCGCGCTCGACGAGTCGCTTGAGCAGCAGCGCCTGGCTGTCCTCCTGACCCTCCAGCTCGACCAGCACGCCGGAGCGATGAAGACGCACGTCGTGGACGTCCGGCTCCTCGAGCAGGGCCTTGTGAACGGCGTCCTGGGTCGCGATGGCGCGGATGAAGACGCGCGTACGCTGGGCCTGGACGCCGCGCACGACGTCCTCGACCGTCCCGGTCGCGCGGATCTTGCCCGCCTCGATCACCGCGACCGTCGTGCAGATCTGCGACAGCTCGCTGAGGATGTGCGACGAGATCATCACGGCCTTGTCGAGCTCCGCGAGCGCCTTGACCAGCTCGCGCAGCTCGACGCGCGCGTGCGGATCGAGGCCAGCGGCCGGCTCGTCGAGGACGAGGATCGCCGGGTCGTGGAGCAGCGTCTTGGCGAGGCACAGACGCTGCTTCATGCCCTTCGAGAGGCTCGTGATGAGCTTGTCCTCGAGCGGCCGGAGCGCCGTGAACTCCTTGACGTAGTCGAGCATGCGCGTGCGGCTGCGTCCGCGCAGTCCGTACGCCCGCGCGTAGAAGTCGAGGTACTCGGCGATCGTCGTGTGGACGTAGGCCCCGTAGCTGTCCGGCATGAAGCCGAGCCGCTCGCGCGCCTCGCGCGGGTGCGTCAGCACCGAGCGGCCATCGACGAGGACGTCGCCCTCGTCGGGCAGCTCGAGCGTCGAGCAGATTCGCATCGTCGTGGTCTTGCCGGCGCCGTTCGGCCCGATGAATCCGAGGATCTCGCCGCGGTTCACCTCGAACGAGACGTCGTCCACCGCAGTCAGCTTGCCGAAGCGGCGGGTCAGGTTCTGAACGCTGAGTGCGGTCACTTCCACGCCCCCTCGTCGCCGTCGAGGAGGCCGAGCACGATGTGTTCGCCCTCCACCTCGGTGACCTCGATGCCCAGGTCGTCCCTCAGCGGGTGCGCGGAGAGTCGCGCGAGGTAGGTGCCGCGCGGCAGGTTGCGTCCGGAGGCGCCGGTCCAGAACCAGGGCAGCTCCTTCGTGACCTCCATGCCGCGAGCCGACGCGCCGCCCCAGGTGAGCGACTCCGCCGCGCCCTCGGCGACCGTGTCCTGCAAGTAGTGGTACTCGCCGTCGGGCGTGCGCAGGACGATCTCCTCGATCGTCGCTCCGAGGGCGTTCGTCACCTCGATCTGGTCGCCGAGCCGGCGCGCCTCGAGGCGCAGCCGTGACGCGCGGTCGCTGAGCACGAGCTGACCGACAGGGCGACGCACGGGGACGTAGGTCCCTCCGAGCAGGCGACCGTCCGTGTAGTCGCAGGTGAAGAGGCTCTCGTCGCGCCAAGAGCCAAACCAGAAGCGGTCCTCCGGCACGACGGCCGTGCCCGTCTCCGGGCGCAGGCCTTCGCCCGGCGAGCTGCCCGCGAACAGGTTGCGCACCTCGGCCGAGGTCGCGAGCTGGGTGCGCTGATCGATCAGCGACCACGACTTGGTCATCACCTTCACGTCGAGCCCCTCGGCGAGGATGCCGTAGGCGAGCAGACCGAGCGACGTGACCAGCGCGATGCCGGGGACGGTCGCGAGCAGCAGCAGCGGCTTCTTGCTGCGCCGCACGTAGAGAAAGTTCACCGGGCCCATCACGAGCGCGAACACGAGCAGCAGCACCATAAGCGCGCGCAAGGGCAGCGCCGCGAAGGTACCGAGCAACCCCTGCGCACTTGCCTGGCGGGAGACCTGCCCGTCGGAGGCGCGCGACCAGCCCGCGACCCTCGTCGATCGATCCGCCACGAAGGCGAGCGGCATGCTGCCTTCGCGGTCGCCCATCAATCCTTCGGGGGGCGTCGAACCCGTCTGCACGACGAGCCGTCCGAAGCCGCAGGTGTACGCCTCCAGCCCGAGCTGTTCGAACGTCTCCGCGTTCGCGATCGAGGTCTCGAAGCGCGGCTCGAGGTACGGCGCGAGAGCCGGCCAGTCGCGCAGCGTGCCCACCGGTAGACCGAGGGCGTGCAGCGTCCCACCGGCGCGGCACCAGGCGAGCAGCGCCGCCAGATCTTCCTCGGCTGGCTCTCCTTCGGAGAGGTCGAGGATCACGCTGTCCAGGCTCGTGTAGGCCTGCCAGTTCGAGGAGAGCTGCGAGAACAACCTCGGCGTGACGCGCTGGTTGCCGTACCCCGGCCCCCAACTTCCGCTCTCGACGGCGCGCTGCCAGTCCTGGCTCCAGTCGTCCTTGCTCCCCGCCGCCGCCTGCTCGCTCGCCACGTAGAGAACGTCCCGCGAGTCCGCTCCGCTGGCGTTCGTCGGACCGCAGTCGCGGACGCGCACGTCCTCCCCATCCGCCGCGATCGTCAGCGTGTACTGGTTCGCGCCGTTGTCCCGCGCGCGCAGCAAGAGCTCGATGGTGGAGGTCTGGTTCGGCGCGAGCGTCAGGCGCTTCGTGACGAGGTCCTCGTTGGCCCACCGGGTCTCGGCCTCGATGCGCACGCCGAGCTCTTCGTCGTTGCCGTTCGTCAGCGTCACCTCGAGCGGGTACCAGCCCCGGCGCAGCTCGGACGGCCAGTTGTAGACCACCTCGTAGGACAAGCCGGTCTCGTCGACCTCGCCGGAGCGCACGACGACGTTGGCCCCGGTCGGGCGCTCCTGCATGCCCTGGACGAGCGCGATCGCGTCCTGGATCTCTGATTGCGAGGCGCCCGCCGTGGGCGCAACAGCGCCGAGCACGACCGCCGCGAGCGCGAGTCCCCGCGCGAGCCAGCTACGCGACAACGTCGTCGACCTCCTTGGGCAGCGACTCGTCGAGCTCCCCCACCTGTTCCAGAACGGCGCGCACGAGCTTCGCGCCATCGAGGCCGTCGAGCTTCGCGCGGTAGTCGAGCACGAGGCGGTGCGCGACGCAGGGCACCGCGACCGCGTAGACGTCCTCGAAGCCGACGCCGGGCTTGCCGGCGAGCAGCGCGTGCGCGCGGGCGGACTCGACGATCGCGATCGCCGCGCGCGGCGAGGCGCCGTGGCGCACGTAGTCGCGCACGATCTGCGGCGCGAGCTCCGAGTCGGTGTGCGTCGCGTCGACCAGGCGCGCGACGTAGGCCGCCACCGCCTTCGGCAGGAACACGCGGTCGACGAGGTCGAAGAGCTCGAGCAGGCCGGCGCCCTGGGTCACGGTCTCGAGCTCGGGCGTCTGCCCCGCGCGGCGCTCGGTGACGATGCGCTGCAGCGTGTCGCGGCTCGGGCGACCGACGTCGAGCTTGAACAGGAAGCGGTCGAGCTGGGCCTCGGGCAGCGGGTAGGTGCCCTCGAGCTCGATCGGGTTCTGGGTAGCGAGCACGCAGAACGGAACGTCGAGGGCGCGCGTCTCGCCGAGCACCGTGACGCGCCGCT
>CAYGST010000002.1:17256-33838 GCA_964352415.1 uncultured Planctomycetaceae bacterium
GCTCCTGCATCGCTTCGAGCAGCGCCGACTGCGTCTTCGGCGAAGCGCGGTTGATCTCGTCAGCCAGCAGCAGGTTCGTGAACACCGGCCCGGGATGAAATACGAGGTGCCGACCGCCGTCCTGCTCCTCGAGGATGTGGCCGCCGGTGACGTCACCGGGCAGGAGGTCGGGCGTGAACTGCAGGCGCTTGAAGTCGAGCCCGAGCAGGTTCGAGAGCGCCTTCACGAGCTCGGTCTTGCCGAGCCCGGGTAGGCCTTCGAGCAAGACGTGACCGCGCGCGAGCAGCGCCGTCACGAGCAAGCGCGTGAGCTGCTGCTGCCCGAGGATCGCGCGGTCGAGCCCCGCCAGGATCGCGTCGGCGACGCGCTTGCCGTTCTCGACCTCCTCCGGGGAGAGGAGACCGACCTCCTTCGATTCGGTCATGGGTGCGATGCGTTGCGGTGTGAGCTGACCGCCCACGAAGGAGCGGCTCTCTGTGCAGAATGCCGGAACGGGGTCCAGCGCGGCCACGGGAACTGCGAACGAAGCCTAAGAACGGAGAGCCGGTCCCCTGGATCCGAAGTGCGCGGGCACTAGGGCTTCTCGCCGCTCGAGAAGAACTCCTGAACGGCGTCGCGGTGACGCGGCGAGAGGCGACGGCGCCACGCGGCCTCGCCCTCGGCGCCCGCGACGTCGACGCGGCCGGCGTCCTCGCCGATCGGCGCCACCTCGGGCGCGTCCTCACCGATGGCGAGGGTCGCGGAGTGCTCGATGTCGAGGAAGCGGCTGGACGGCAGCAGCTCGGGGCGGAAGCGATCGTGGTCGCCCTCGCTCTCGTCGCCCCACAGGAGGCCCGTCGAGGAGCCCCCGCGCGAGATCCCTCCGAATCCGGGTCGGACGCCCACGGCGCCCGCTTTCCCACCGCCCTTTCATGTCCCGCCGGGCTTCGTGCAGTCCTCGTCGTGCTCGTGGAACTTCTCGATGAGCTTCGCGAGCGCGTCGCGGGGGTCCCCCGACAGCAGCCCGTCGAGGTTCGTGAGGCCGGCGAGGCTCAGCTCGCCCAGCTTGCCGCGCAGCTGACTCTGGGCCAGGCGGCTCAGCGCCTTCATCTGCTCCGGCGTCAGCTCGAGGCCCTTCGGCAACTCGAAGCCCGCTTCGCCGAGGCGTTCGGCGAGGTCCTGCAGCTCGGGGGCCACCTTCTGCATCTCGCTGAGCAGCTCGCTGAAGTTCGTCGAGGTCGCGAGCTCGCCGAGCTGGCCCTCGAGCAGCTCCTGCGCGAGAGCCGGCGTCAGTCCCGACTGCTGGGCGATCGCACCGAAGCGGTCGAACAGCTCCTGGGCCTTCTCGCCGGCCTGCTGGCCCTCGCGGCCGAGGTCCTTGCGCAGGGAGTCGATCGCCTCGAGCATCGCTTCGGGTCGATCGGGGTCGACGTTCGCGGCGAGTTCCTGGACGCGACGCTCGAGCTCGCGCTCGACCGTCTCGTCGAGCTCCGCCACGTCGGCGAGCGTCTCGATCTGGCCGGCGAGGCCCTCGATCGCGCGGTCGAAGAAGCTCGTCGCAGCACCGGGCTCGGCCCGGCTGATCGGAACGCGCAGCGCAAGGGCGGCAAAGCCCAGCGCCGGCAGGACCGGACGCGCGAACGCCTCGGCGCGCATCGACGGGAGCTCGGGGAGCCTGTCGAGCTGGCGATCGAAGCGCGACGCCCAGCGCTCATCGGCCTGCTCGTAGTCGGCCAGCAGCAGGCCGCTCGCGCCGGAGCGCAGGTCGAGCCAGGCCGCGGCGCCCTCTTCGCTGGGCACCCGCTCGCGCACGCCGATCCAGGCGAACACCGGGAGCACCGCCAGCGGCGCCAGGAGCCAGAGCGCGCGCTCCACCTCGACTTCGAAGGCCACGCGCGCGACCAGGATCGCAGCCCCGGACGCGACCAGCCCGATGGCCAGCCAACGGGCGGAGCGACCCAGCCAGATCGCGAGGGTCAGTTGGCGGCGCAGGCGCCGCAGCGGTCGGTCGAGGCGAGACGCCATGGGTCCATGGTAGTCCGGAAACGCCCCGAGAACATTTCTCGGGGCCCGTCTCCGTCCACAGACGCGCCAGGGGAGGCTCACTTCCCCTGGGTCGCGACCTAGCAGCCCGTGGTGGAACTGCTTTCGTTCGAGAGCGGTGACTCGTGGTCCGTGGTGGGCCGCGAGAACGCAGCCGAATCGGTGGATTCAGCGAGGCTCTCGCGGGCCGCCACGGGTCGCGAGGCGCTGCTCTCGGACGGAATGAGTTTCACCACGGGCTGCTTGGGCCGACGGCGGAGACGACGCCCGCGAACGGGACGCCGCGCCCGGGCTACTTGGCGCTCGTGTGGTTCGCCATACGCGCCTTCATGCGCGCGGCGGCCTTCTCATGAATGATGTTCTTCTTGGCGGCCTTGTCGATGAACTTCATCGCCTGGGGCGTCGCCGCGACGGCGGCGTCCTTGGATTCGGCCTCCAGCACCCCACGAACGGCCGAGCGCATGCGGCTCTTGTCGGCCTTGTTGCGCTGGCGCTTGACCTCGTCGTTCTTGAGTCGCTTCGTCTGCTGCTTGTTGTTCGGCATGTCTTATCTGTACTGCTCCATCTTCGCGGCTACGTCTCGGTAGCCGATGTCCACTTCGAAAATACGGGCGAAGAGCGCGCGGGCCTCGTCGACCTGCCCCTGCTCTTCCGCGATCGATCCCAGGTTGTAGAGGATCTCCTTCGAGCGCTCGTCGGAGCCGCTGCCGCCCTCCATGGCGCGCTCGTAGTTCTTTCGGGCCAGGTCCGCGTAGCCCTTCTGCTGGAAGGCCTGCCCGAGATGGTAGCTCGCCTCGCGCCCCAGGCGCGGGTCCTCCACCGCCTTCTGGAACTCTGAGGCGGCCGCATCGACCTCTCCGAGCTTCAGGAGCTGTTGGCCGAGCTTCAGGCGCAGCGCCGCGTCCGACGGACGCAGGCGAACCTGCTCCCTGAGCGAGCTCATCTGAATCTCGAGCATCTCGCTCTCGAGCTGGTTGGCCTTCTCCGTGTCGCCGTCGCGGTCCGCGCGCGCGATCTGCTTCTTGAGGACCTTCTCGTGGAGCTGATCCTTGCGCGCCCGCAGCTCGAGCGAGTCCCGGCGGTACTCGCAGGCGCGGTCGAGCATGTCGAAGGCCGCCTCGAAGTCGCGCAGCTTCTCGTGCGCCGTCGCCATCTTCTCGAGCAGGTCGACGTCGCCGGGCGCGTCCGCGTAGCGCTCTTCGAGACGCGCGAGGTCGTCGCGCCACTCGTCCTCGGTCTTGTGCAAGCGCTGCGTGCGCTCGAGATCGCGCGCCTCGTCCTTGTTCTTGATCTGGTCGCGGCTGTGCGTCGCGCCCTGGGCCTCGCGCTGGTTGAGCGCGGTCTCCGCGGCGAGGTTCTTGCGCTGCTTCAGCGCGTCCTGGTCGCGCGGGTCGACGCCGAGCGCGAGCTCGTAGAACTCCAGGGCGCGGTGGTGATCGCCCAGCTGGTACATCATCGCGCCGGCGCGCTTGAGCCCCTCGGGGTTCTTCGGCGCAATCTCCGCGATGAACTCGTAGACCGCGCAGGCCGACTTGTAGTACTCGCCGGCTTCGAGCGCCTCGCCGAGGAACAGGTTCGCGTCGACGTCGAGCGGGTTCGACGCGAGGTACTGCTCGGCAGACTTCACGCAAGCGTCGATGCGCCCGGCCTTGCGCATGGTCTTCGCGACCGCGAGCGGCCCCGCGCCCGACAGCGCACGCAGGAACTTCGAACCCTTCTTCGCCTCGGCGCGCGTCTTCAACGCGCGGCGCAGGCCCGCTCGCGCTTCCCCTTGGTCGGGGTCGAGCTCGAGCAGCTGCTGGTACAACTCGACGGCGAAGTCGTAGTTGCGGCGGCGGAAGGCTTCTTCGGCCTTCTGAATGTGCTTGGCGAAGTCCAAGGGCTAGGAGGGAGGTCCAATACGCGATCTCCGATCCGGTTCGTGGAACCGGCCGGATAGCGTAGCGGGCGGAAAATCTTAGGGGCGGCCCCCTGGGCCGTCAATGCGCCCGATAGGCTACCCGCCAACTCTCCCCGGCCCGAAGCGACCCCGACCCGGCCCCGAGCGGCCCTTCCGTCGATGGCGAAGTCCCTGGAATTCGAGATCAGCGTCTACCCCGACCCCGTCCTGCGCAAGCCGGCCGAGGCGATCGAGTCGTTCGATCAGGAGCTGCGCGACACGGTCGGCGCGATGTACGAGCGCATGCGCGAGAGCGAGGGCGTAGGCCTGGCGGCGCCGCAGGTCGGCCTGAAACGCCGCATCCTCGTCCTGAACCCGAGCGGCAAGGCCGAGGACGACCTGACCCTGGTGAACCCCGAGATCCTGAAGCTCTCGGGCCCCCGCGCGACCATGGACGAAGGCTGCCTGTCGTTCCCGGGCATCTTCGGCCAGGTGACGCGCCCCGAGCGCGCCCGCGTCCGCGCCCAGACCCTCGACGGCGAGACCTTCGAGAAGGAGTACGACGGCTTCGTCTCGCGCATCATCCAGCACGAGATGGACCACCTGGAGGGCGTTCTGCTGATCGATCGCATGTCCCCGGCGGACAAGGTGCGCAACAAGGCGGCCTTCGAGGACCTGGTCGAGGACTACAAGGCCGCCCGCGGGAAGGCCTGAGGGCCGCGCCGCGCCGTCGATGAGAGTCACCCGCGACCGCAGCGCCATCGGCCCGCCGCCGGCGCGCGGCGCCGTGACCTCGATCGGGGTCTTCGACGGGGTCCACCTCGGGCATCAGGCGATCCTGGCCGCGAACGTGGCACGGGCCGAGGCCCTGGACGCCGAGGCCACCGTCGTGACCTTCAGCTCGCACCCGAAGCAGACCCTGCTCGGTCGGGCTCCCCGGACCCTGACGACCCTCGATCACCGGCTGGAGCTGTTCGAGCGGGCTGGGATCGATCACACCGTGGTCCTGCCGTTCGACGAGGAGGTTCGCCACACGCCCGCCAGGACCTTCGCGGAGGAGCTGTGCGTACGGGGCCTGGGGACGCGCCACTTCGTCCTCGGCTTCGACAGCCGCTTCGGCGAGGGGCGCGAGGGCGACGCCGCCTTCCTCGAGGTCCTGGGCCAGCCCGTCACCGTCGTTCCGCGGGTCGAGGTCCGCCAGCGCGGTGTCTCGAGCACGGCGATTCGCGAGGCCGTCGAGCTGGGCGACCTGGTCGGCGCCGAGGCCATGCTCGGGCGGCCGGTCGCGGTCCTCGGAACCGTCGTGCAGGGCAACCAGATGGGCCGCAAGCTCGGCTTCCCGACCGCGAACCTCGACCTGCAGCACGAGCTCCACCCGCCCGTCGGCGTCTACGCCTGCACGGCCTGCGTCCTGGAGGGGGGGCGCGTAGGCAACCCGGAGGGTCGCTGGAACGCCGTCTGCAACATCGGCTTCCGGCCGACGGTGGACGGAACCCCCGCGCCGCTACCGGTCGTCGAGGCCCACCTGCTGGACTTCTCGGGCGATCTGTACGGCCGCCGCATCGAGCTGGCGTTCGTCGCCGGACTGCGCGGGGAGCAGAAGTTCCCGAGCCTGAAGGCGCTGGAAGACCAGATCCGCGCCGACATCCAGACGGCGCGGGCGCTGTTCGGGACCGAGACTTCGACCCCGCCCGCGCGATAACCTCCGCTCGCGAATTGACCTGGGCTCCGGCAGGGGCATAATTCGCGGTCCTCGCAGCGCCCCAGGCGCCTGCGATGGGCGGGTAGCTCAGTTGGTAGAGCACTTGACTGAAAATCAAGGGGTCACCGGTTCAAATCCGGTCCCGCCCACCAGTCTCCCACGGCGCGGCTGATCGCCCCCGTGACCCGGCCACGGCGACTCGCCGAGGGCCCCTGGAGATCCGCCCCCTCCCCAGTTGCAGGACCGCTGCTCCGGCCCTCTGCCGCACCTCCGCCCCTCGCGCGGGCCCGTTCCCGTCGCCGCCAGACTGATGCTCAACACGCAGCCCAAGGTCATCGAGAGGAGCGTTCCCGGGCAGGTCACCATCGAGTGGGCCGACGGAGAGCGCAGCGCCTTCACCGCCGCGGAGCTCCGCAAGGTCTGCCCGTGCGCTGGCTGCGTCAGCGAGAACACCGGCCAGCGGATCCACGACCCGGCCACGGTCCCGGACGGCCTGGAGCAGTCGAACCTCAAGCTCGTCGGCAACTACGCCCTCGACATGCAGTTCTCCGACGGCCACTCCACCGGCATCTTCACCTTCCAGTTCCTGCGCGGGCTCCACGACGAGCGCGCGCGCAGCTGAGGTCTGCCGTGGAGGCGCTGCACGTCACGAGCCGCCTCTCGATCCCGGCCGACGAGCTCGAGGCGAGCTTCGCTCGCTCGGGCGGCCCCGGCGGGCAGAACGTGAACAAGGTCGCGAGCAAGGCGCTCCTGCGCTGGAGCGTCCGCGACAGCGCGGTCCTCAGCGACGGCCAGAGACATCTTCTTATGCAACGTCTCTCGGCCCGGCTGGTCGGGGACGGCGAGCTCCTGATCCAGTCCTCGACCCATCGGGAGCAGGCGCGGAACCTGGAGGACGCCCGCGAGCGCCTGGCCGAGATCGTTCGAGGCGCGCTGCACCAGGCGAAGAAGCGACGGGCGACCAAGCCGACTCGGGGCTCGCAGCGGCGACGGCTCGAGGGCAAGCGACAGCGCTCCCAGATCAAGAAGGACCGCCGCAGGACCCACGAATGACCGACCCCCGAACCGACCTGAAGGACGCCCTGGCCGAGCTCACCCGCCGCAAGAAGGCGGAGGAGATCCCGGACCGTCACCTGGTGCGCCTGGCCCTCCTGAGCCTCGGACGCCTGTTGATCGACGGCGTCGAAGCGGAGGCCGCGGAGCCGAAGAGCGAGCTCGAGGCGCTCGTCGAGGCTCACGGAGACCGCTGGACGGAGGCCTTCGACTCCGAGATGGCCCTCGCGGTCGCCGAGCACGTCCACAGCGTGGACCCGCACTACCTCGAGTTGCCCGGCTACGACTTCGACTACACCGTCGCGGCCCGGGAGCGGCTGGAGGCGCGCCTGCGGGCGGCCGACGCCCTGAAGCTCCCCATCTCCGAAGCGCTGCTCGAGCAGATCACCGCCGCCGACGGGCGACTGGCGCCCTACCTGAAGCCCAAGGCCTAGCCGCGCGGGTCCCTGGCTCGGCGCCGCGCGAGTCAGGGAGCGTCCCGGCCACCGGCGAAGCGGTGACCGGATGAGGATTCGTAAGCGAAGCCTCACGAACGGGCGGATGGAGACGACCTGATCCCCGTGGATCGCCGCCCCGATTCGAGCGCAGGGCCACGATTGCGGCCCACCGGTGGGAATCGGGACCAGATTCCTGCCCCAACGTCGTTCGGAGTCACGGAAAGTCGGCGCCCCGCGAGGCCCAGCGGGGCGACTTCTTACGCGCTCCGGGGCGTCGCGGAGCGATCCTCCCAAGCCACTGCCTGGAAGCCACTTACGGGGCATTTCCAGCAAGGGCCCGAGGCGCTGCTGGGGCCCTGCGGGGCGCCGGCCGGGCCAGCGGACGCCGGGCCAAGACCTCACCCCAAGCCCCTACAGCAGAGCAACTTAGCGCGCATCCGCCCTCAGCTTCGGCTTTGCGGGACGCGTCCCGGACTCCCCCGCCGATGGTGCATTCGGCACATAGTGAAAACCGTAGCCGGCGCTTGTTCTGGCTGCTGGAGCGCGGTGGAGTCTCCGCCCGCTCTGCACCCCATCCCATTTCACTCAGCGGTCTCCCTCTTTGGAGTGCATAACCCAATGAACAAGATCCTCTTCGGCGCGCTGACCACTTCGCTGGTCGGCGCAACAGGCTTCGCCTCGGACACCGAGTGGTCGGAGCTGGACAGGGAACTCGCGGCGTACAACAACGCCGCCCCCCTGACCCAGGACTCCACGGGCCCCTTCGTTTCCGGTTGGCTGATCGGAGCCATCACCTCGGACGACACCCCGGACGACAACGTCAACGACGTCCTGGGCACCGGCGTGGCGGCTTCCCGCATCAACCTCCAGGGCGACCTGGGTAACAACTACAGCTTCAAGCTGGGTTTCGACTTCACGGACACGGCCGAGCTCTGGAAGGACCAGAACGGCGCGGACGTGAACGGTGATGGCATCGGCGACCCCGCCGCTGCCGCCTCCACCGCTGGCCTCACGGACGCCTACGTCAACGTTGGCTTCTCCGAGGGCGTCTCTGTCACCGTTGGCGGCTTCCGCCCCACGGTGCTCGCGAGCTCGACCGTTCAGCGCAACCACACGCTGTTCATCGAGCGGAGCTTCCTCGGCCGTCAGTACGCCTTCCGTGATTCGGGCGTCGCGCTGAACTTCGGCTGGGATCGCATCAACGCCCAGATCGCCGTCATGAACGGCAACAGCGGCACGTTCGACGACTTCGCGTACTACCTGCACGCGGACATCGACCTGCTCGGAACGGGTTCGGACTACGAGGGTGGCTACGCTGCGCTCGAGGGCACGAACCTGAACGTTGGTGTCACGTACACCGACGACGGCTCCGACGTCACCGCGATCAACGCGGCGGGTGGCGGCGCTACCCTTGCGGCGGGCGACTCCCGTGACGCCTCCCAGCTCGCGGTCTACGCGACGCTGGCCACCGGCGGCTTCACGCTCTGGGGTGAGATGGTCGACCAGGACGACGATGTCGTCGTCGCCGGCGGCATGGGCGCCACGCCCTACAGCCTCGGTCTCGCCTACATGTTCGGCGAGCAGTACGAGGTTGCACTGCGCTGGGACGACTACGACACGATGGATAGCATCACCCGCTACAACTTCGGTCTGAACTACTACGTCCAGGGTCACGACATCAAGTGGCAGCTGAACTACTCGTCCGGCTCCGACGACGACCTCACCAACGGCAACTTCGAGAACGACGTCCTCGCTCTCGCCATCGCCGTCGGCTTCTAGAGTCGAAACGAACTCTTCCCGCGCGCGTCGCGGGGGGAAACGATCAAGCAGGGCCCCGCGCGCGTCGCGGGGCCCTGCTCTCTTGTAGGCCCTCGGAGTCGTCGAGTGATCGGGTTGGCGAAGTGAGGCGCGCAGACCACGGGGCAAAGCCGGATCTCCGTGCTTTATCGGCCGTTTCGAATTGGCCAGACTTCAGTGCGAGCCGGTTCGAACGCGGCGCAACGTCGTGAGCGTCGCCCGCTCGAGAGACTCGAACGATGATGATGATCCGACTGCTCAAGCCCGTGCTCGTGACGACGCTCTTGCTCGTCGCCACTCCTTGGCTCCCCCACCTCACCGCCGCGCAGGAGGCCGGTGCGCCGGAGCAGGAGAGCGCCGCACCCAGCGACGGCGACGAGCCGGAGGCACCGGGCGACGACGGCTTCCGGTCCGCTTCGGGCGAGACCGGCTTCGAGGTCGAGGAGGACGAGTGGGCCGCGCTCGACCGTGAGCTCCAGGGGCTCAGCATGGCGGAGCTCGAGTACGGGCCGCAGGTCGACGTCTGGGCCTACGTTCGCTCGAGCGCCTTCTGGCTGAAGTCCGACGCCGCCGGGGTCAACCTCGACAACGTGCGCCTGAACTTCACCGGCCAGACGGGGTCGTACAGCTACCGGCTCACCGGGGAGTTCGCGTCTGGCCAAGGGCAGCTGCTGGACGCGTGGCTCTCGACGCCTGTCGGCGAGGAGCTGGCGTTCACGTTCGGCCGCTTCCGCTCGCCCTTCCTGCGCTCGGGCCTGATCGAGGCCCGCGACCTGCTGTTCATCGCACGCACGCGCAACGGCATCTTCTACTCCCGGCGCGACGATGGCCTGATGGTCAACGGGGACCACGGCCGGTTCCACTGGGCCTTCGCCGGACAGAACGGCGCGAGCGGCACGCTCGATCGGCACCTGCTCACCGGGCAGGTGAAGCTCAACCTCATCGGTGAGCCCGAGCTCCCGTGGGAAGGCGCCTACCGAGCTGGCGAGAAGACACGGCTCACGCTCGGCGCCGCCATCTCGAACGACGACGCGGCCAGCGACGGCACCGCCTACGCCGCAGAGCTCTACCTCCTGCACAGGGGCGTCAGCGTCGCCGCGGAGATCGTCGACTACGACGCCGACTACTCGCTCGACCTGCCCCTCGAGCAGCGCGGGAACACGACGCCGTGGACGGTGACCGCGAGCTACATGATCGTCCCGGAGAAGTACGAGGTCGCGCTGCGCTACGACGACTTCGACGACACGGACACGCCGCTCGATCGAGATCGGCGCACCCTGACCCTCGGGCTCAACCGCTACGTCGATGGCCACGACCTGAAGTGGCAGTTCAACTACGCCGCAGCGCACAAGGGCGGTGACGAGGACGGCCCGCACGACGCCGTCATCGCGCTGGGCCTCACCGCTTCGTTCTAGCGCCATGGATCCGCCTGCAACCGGGATCCCAGGATCGGGAGCTCCGATTGCGAAATCCTTGGAAGGCTTTTCCTCCAGCGAGGATCGGCTAGGCTACGAGTAAGAGCTGACGGGGCACTCGGGTCTCCTGCCCCCCAGCAAGCCAAACGATGGCGAGACTCACGAAGACTCCAAGGAGGTGATCAAAATCGACACTAGTCACAAACCCAACAGGCCCCTGGTTCAGCTCGGTAGCCTTCCCCTTGGAGGCAATCGCTGAGACTCGGACCGGGGGCGCGGGTAGGCGCGGCTAGAAGGGCTAAGTCAGCCTGCCCCCCGGCTCTGTCCAACTTGGCAGAGAGCACACTCGCGGCGGGTCGCTTCGCGCGGCTCGCCGCGAACTCATGGATGGAGAGCGGCGTCGCGGCCGCAGGTGACGACTTCGAGGCGGCCGGCTGGGGCCAAGGGCGCCGAAGCCTGGTGAGGGATGCGGGCTAGTGCCCGGCTCCGAAGCAGTCGACGTAGCTGTCCGGCCCCTCGTACAAGCGGATGCGGTGCAAGCGACAACCGTCGTGGTCGACGAGGCGCGCGGCGAGCCGCCCCCAGAAGGCGAGCGCGATGTTCTCCGCGGTGGAGATGCGGCCCGCGAGGAACGGCACATCGAGGTCGAGGTGCTTGTGGTCGACCTGCACGAAGATCTCCTCGTGCATGATCCCGCGTAGGACGTTCAAGTCGATGATCATCCCGGACCGCGGAACCTGGCCGCGCACCGTGACCTCGTAGACGTACGTGTGCCCGTGCCCGTTCGGGTTGTTGCACGGTCCGTACAGGCGCGCGTTCTCCTCGTCGGTGAGTCCCGGGTCGTGAAGTCGGTGGGCCGCGGAGAACTCCTGGCGGTGCGTCAGTTCGAGTTCGGGAGGCTGCATCCCTGGGGGCGTAGGGGTCGAAAAGAGGGGAGAAGGGGCCGGAAGTGGCCTTCGGGAGCCTAACCGCGCTGCCGGGGGTCGAACAGAGGCCCGGCCGCCCGGAAAGGATTTCAAGTCTCGACTCGATCCGGATTGCGTTCATAGATCACGGGTCGAGAGACCGATCTCTCTTCCATCCCGGCTCAGTGCCGGACACCCCCCCAACACTCGTTCTACGGGAGAGCCAAGCATGACCAAGTCCTACGACTACACCGGTGCCGAGAGCTTGATCCCTCTGCTTCGCGTCATGAATCGGGAGATCAGCGAACGAAGTGAGGCCATCCGCAGCGCTTCGATTCGTATCAAGCAGCTGCGCAGTGACACCTCACTGTCCGCGCGAGAGCGGCGTACACAAGAGGGCTTCCTCCACGCCGAGATCGCCAACGACAAGCGCGAGATCCGCCTGGCCAACAAGGAGCTCTCGAAGCTCGGTTGCCTGGTCGACGAGTCGGACCCGTCGACCGTGCACATTCCCGGTCAGGACGGAGCCCTCGACAACGGCTTCATCTGGCGCGTCGGCGAAGCGCAGGTCCACGAGATCTGAGCGCGACCCGAAGACGACTTCGCGACGACGAACCGAACACGAGCGCGGCCCGCACCCAGGTGCGGGCCGCGCTCATTTCGTGGGCCGGAGTTTCGTGGGCGTGGATCTCGGGAGATCGAGCACGCCGCGTCCACGTTCTGATGCTGGGGTGCGATACGCGGGTGCGGTCGCGGGTGCGGTCGCGGCCCCCCCGCCGTGATGCAGCCGGAGTGGGGTGCGATTGGCCCCGCTTCGATTGCAGGCCGAGGGCGCGCTCGGTACAAACGCTGTCGACGTACGAGGCCGGGCCCCGGCCGCCAGATCCCGCGGGATCTCGGCGCATCCGCCGCCCTCCGCAACCCCTGTCCCACCGCCGGTCCAGTGAGCAGAACCTTGGAATCCCCTCCCATCAAGCAGGTCGCCACGCGCGACGCCTACGGCGAGGCGCTGGCCCAGCTGGGCGCCGAGAACGACCAGGTCGTCGTCCTGGACGCGGACCTCTCCGGCTCCACGCGAACCAAGGCCTTCTCCAAGGCCTTCCCGGAGCGCTTCTTCAACATGGGCGTGGCCGAGGCGAACATGGCCGGCACCGCGGCCGGGCTGGCGTCGAGCGGCCTCACCGTGTTCATGAGCTCCTTCGCCATGTTCGCCGCGGGCAAGGCCTGGGAGCAGGTCCGCCAGACGATCTGCGTTCCGAAGCTGAACGTGAAGATCTGCGCGACGCACGCTGGGCTCACCGTCGGCGAGGACGGCAAGTCCCACCAGATGCTCGAGGACGTGACCCTGATGCGTGTCCTTCCGAACATGACCGTCATCGTCCCCGCGGACGGACCAGAGACGCATCAGGCGATCCGAGCCGCCGCCGCGCTCGACGGGCCGGTCTACGTGCGCCTCTCGCGCGCCAAGACCCGCGTCGTCTTCGACGACGACCACACGTTCACGATCGGCAAGGGTGACGTCCTCCGCGACGGCGGCGACCTCGCGATCGTCGCCTGCGGCGTGGCAGTCGCTGCCGCCCTCGAGGCCGCTGACCTGCTCGCCGCCGACGGCGTCGAGGCGCGCGTCATCAACATGGCGACGGTCAAGCCCATCGACGGCCCCCTGATCGAGGCCGCCGCCCGCGAGTGCGGCGCGGTCCTCACCGCGGAGGAGCACCAGGTCGCCGGCGGGCTCGGCGGCGCGGTCGCGGAGCACCTGGCGCGAACCTGTCCCGTCCCGATGGACATGGCGGGCATGCACGACACCTTCGGCGAGAGCGGCGACGCCGACGAGCTCCTCGCCAAGTACGGCCTCGACGGCAAGTCCATCGCGGCGCGCGCCCGTGAACTGATGAAGAGGAAAGTCTGAGCATGGCACTCACCCCTGAACGCAAGCAGGAGATCGCGGACGTCGCGAAGCAGATCCGCATCGACTCGGTCCGCATGGTCCACGCCGCCGCCTGCGGGCACCCCGGCGGACCGCTCGGCATGGCCGACTTCATGGCGACGCTCTGGGCGGAGCACCTGAACATCAGCAAGGACAACCTGAACGACCCGCAGCGCGACCGATTCGTGCTCGGCAACGGCCACACCTGCGCGGGCTACTACGCAGCGCTCGCCCACAAGGGCATCCTCCCGCGCGAGGAGCTGCTCACGTTCCGCAAGCTGGGGTCGCGCCTGCAGGGACACCCGCACCGCAGCGCGGAGATGGGCATCGACATGAGCACCGGCAGCCTCGGGACGGGCCTCTCGACCGCGCAGGGCATGGCGCTCGCCGCGAAGCTCCAGGGCTGGAACGACACCCGCGTGTACGCCACGTCCTCCGACGGCGAGAGCCAGGAAGGACAGATCTGGGAGTGCGCGACGAGCGCTGCGCACTACGGCCTCGACAACCTGACCGTCCTCGTCGACTTCAACAACATCCAGATCGACGGCCACATGCGCGACGTGATGAACGTCCGTGACCTGCGCGTCAAGTACGAGGCCTTCGGATGGCACGCGGTGGATGTCGATGGACACGACATCGACGCGATCGATGCGGCGCTGCACGCTGCCCGAGCCGAGACGAAGCGGCCGAGCGCGCTCATCTGCCACACCACGCTCGGTAAGGGAGTCTCGTTCATGGAGGACAAGGCCTCCTGGCACGGGGTGGCGCCCAACGACGAAGAGGCGCAGCTGGCCCTCGCCGAGCTCGGGGCCTGACGGACCAGCGCGGGCGCCACGCGCGCCCCGCCAAGGTTCGATGAGAGGGCGGTGCTCACGCGCCGCCCTCGCTCCTGGGTACACTGCGCGCTCTCCCCTGCCCTCGCCGTGCAAGACCCCAAGAGCCCCCACCCCAAGCCTTACCGTCACGACGACGCGAGCGCCCGATTGGCGTCCCTGCTGTTCGTCACCGGGACGTTCTTCGGCATGGGCCTGATGTTCTTCGTGCTCCAGTTCTGGAGCCCCGGATCGGAGGACGACGTCGAGCACTACCGCGAGGTTCGGGACCTCGTCCTCAGCAGCTACGTGGGCGAGGTCGACGAGGAGGAGCTCCTCGAGAACGCGCTGCGGGGCATGCTCGGCGAACTCGACGACTACTCGGACTACTACTCGGCGCCGGAGGAAACGGCGACGGTCAACCGGGACACGACGGGCCGCATGACGGGGATCGGCGTCGTCACCACCGACCTCGATGGTCCCGTGGTGCGCTTCCCGGTCGCTGAGTCGCCGGCCCTCGAAGCCGGCGTGCGCGTCGGCGATCGCATCCTGCGCATCGACGGCGTCGGGACCGAAGGGATGGACCCGAAGGACGTGAGCGCGCTGATCCGTGGCCCGGAGGGCTCCATCCTCACGCTGCACGTCGAGGGCCGAGACGGGAGCGAGCGCATGCTCGAGATCGAGCGCAGGGACCTGCTGGTGCCCTCCGTGCGCCGCGTTCGCATGGTCGACGAGGCGCGCAAGGTCGGCTACCTCGTCCTCACCTCGTTCAGCAACGTCTCGGTGCTCGAGTTCGACGCAGCCGTCTCGAGCCTGCAGACCGAAGGCATGCAGGCCCTCATCATCGACCTGCGCTCCAACCGCGGCGGAGTCCTGCGGTCCGCCGTCGAGATCGCGAGCCGCTTCATTCCCGACGGCGTGATCACGTCGACGGAGGGCCGCGGCGCGCCGCACTACGAGCGCGCCGATGCCGAGCTCGCGTACTACGCGGGCCTGCCGCTGGTCGTGCTGGTCGACGGCAGCTCGGCGAGCGCGAGCGAGGTGCTCGCGGGAGCCCTGCAGGACCACCGCGCCGCCGTCCTCATCGGAACACCGACCTACGGCAAGGGCCTCGTGCAGACGATCCGGCGTTACCCCGAGCGCAGCGTCATCGCCAAGCTCACGACGTCGTACTACTACACGCCGGCGCACCGCAACGTGCAGCGCGGGAACACGAAGGAGAGCGAGTTCGGCCTGGTGCCCGACGTCGAGATCCCCATGGAGCAGGACACCCACCAGACCATCCTCGAGTTCCTGCACTCGTTCGAGCCGCCCTCGTCGCTGGTGCCCGAGCTCCGCGCCTGGCGCGAACAGGCGGAGTTCCAGATGCAGCTCGATCCGCCAGCGGATCCGCAGCTCGACGCCGCGCTCGCCCTCCTGCGCGGAGAGCGAGCCGCGCAATCGTCCAGCGCCCGAACCGATGACTGAGCTGGTCCTCGGAATCGAGTCCTCCTGCGACGAGACAGCGGCCGCCGTCGTGCGCGGCGCGCGCGAGGTCGTCTCGTCCGTAGTCCACTCACAGATCGACGAGCACGCCGAGTTCGGCGGCGTCGTCCCCGAGATCGCGGGCCGTTCACACCTCGTGAAGATCCTCCCCGTCGTGGATCGGGCCCTCGAGCAGGCTGGCCTGGGGCTCGACGACCTCGACGGCATCGCCGTCACGCGCCAGCCCGGACTGATCGGCTCGCTGCTCGTCGGCGTCTCAGTCGCGAAGAGCCTGGCATTCACGCGCGGGCTCCCGCTCGTGCCGGTACATCACATCGAGGCCCACGTCTACGCGGCCAGCATGGAGTGCGAGGCCCCGCCCTATCCGTGCATCGCGCTCGTCGTCTCCGGCGGGCACACGGCGCTCTACCGCGCCGAGTCGCCGCTCTCGATGACGCTGCTCGGAACCACCCTGGACGACGCCGCGGGCGAGGCCTTCGACAAGGTCTCGTGGCTGCTCGGAACGGGCTACCCCGGCGGTCCAGCGGTCAGCGCGCTCGCCCGCAAGGGCGACCCGCGCGCGATCGCGTTCCCTCGCTACCGCCCGAAGAGCGGCGAGATCGGCTTCTCGTTCAGCGGACTGAAGACGGCCGTCCTGTACCACCTGCGCGGCGGCGACGCCCTCGCGGCCACGCCCGAGCCCGCGGACATCGTGGGCCGCGCGGACGTCGCCGCCTCGTTCGAGGCCGCCGTGATCGATGCGCTCGTCACGCAGACCCTGCGCGCCTGCGAGGAGCAAGGCCTCGGACACGTCCTCGTCGGAGGCGGGGTCGCGTGCAATCGAATGCTGCGCGACGAGATGCAGCGCCGCTGCGCGGAGCGCGACATCGAGGCCACCTTCCCGAGCCCCCCCTTCTGCACCGACAACGCCGTGATGATCGCGGGCCTCGGCACCGAGCTCCTGCGCGCCGGCGCGACGGCCGACTGGTCCCTCGACGCGCTGGCGCGCTGAGCGCGCCGCCATGGGCAAGCTACGCATCGCACTCGCCGGGATGGCCGAGCTCTCCGAGCCCGACCACGACGAGGCACCGCTGCGCGAGGCGCTCGAGCGAGCCGGCTGCGAGACGCAGGTCGTCGCCTGGGACGACCCCGACCCGGCCCGCCGCGAT
>CAYGST010000003.1:0-30024 GCA_964352415.1 uncultured Planctomycetaceae bacterium
GATGCAGGCGTTCGCGCCGCCCGCGACGATCGAAGTGTAGGCCTGCCCGGTCGCGCCGCGCTTGCGGAACGTGTAGTCGAGGAAGGCGTCGACCTCGCACTCGTTGACGCCCGGCGCGGTGAGCGCCATCGCCCCGACGTGCGCCTCGCGTGTGATCTCCGCTGCGCGTCGCATGAGCGCGAGCTCGTCGGCCGACTTGAACAGGCGCTGCTCGTGCACGAGCGGCAGGGCATCGACCAGCTCGATGGGCGGCAGCACGCCGCCGCGCGCCTTGCTGCGGCACTTGTTCAGGACCTCGAGCAGCTGGCGGTCGCGAGCCTCCTCTTCGCCGGCGCGGTACATCACGCGCTCGTAGCCCTTGAGCAGGTTCGGGAGCTCGGTCCACATGTCCTCGATGTCGAGAGCGAGGTCGACGCCGAGAGCTTCGGGTGCGCGCTCGAGGCCGAGGCGCCTTCCGTTCCAGGTCTCCATCAGCGGGTCGCGCTCGCGCAGGAACAGCACGCTGCGGATCGAATCCGAGCCGTCGTCCTTCGAGGCGACGCCGTCCGGCAGGAGCACCAGCACGCTGCCCGGCTCCGCGAAGCCAGTGAGGTACCAGAAGTCGCTCGTCGGCCGGAAGCGGTACTCGCAGTCGTGGTTGCGGGTCTTGGGCTCGGCGGTCGGGACGACGGCCGCGGTGCGCGTGGCGGCGAGCGTCTCGAGCAGGCGCGCGCGGTGCTGGCGATAGATGGACATGGCGAAAGGCAGGGGTCGAAGGGATCTCGCAGGCGACGTCGCGTCGTCGCCGATCCCCAAGTCTAGCCCGGAACTCGCCCGTGCCCCATCCCGTCAGCGTTCGGGACGCGTGAGATGCCGCTCCACGCTGGAGAGCAGCTGCACGAGCCGCAGCCGCCCGGCGGGCGCTGCGGGGAGGCTCACCAGAATCGGTTCGTACACGTCGACCTGGGGTAGATCGCCGGTGGCGAGCACGCCGGTCGGGACGCCGAACAGCGCGCCGAGCGCCGAGGCGAAGGCCTTCGCCTCGGCCTCGAGCTCGCCCCCGGTGTCCAGGCTGAGGAACAGCCCGCCGCGCAGGAACGCACGCGGCGGCTCCGCCTTCGGAAGCGCGGGCATCGGAACGCGGCGCGGCTGGAAGCGGCCCCAGAGCGTGTGCTCCTCCTCGTCCGCCGGAGACAGCGCGACGACGAGCGGCGCGCGCAGCCCGTCCTGGCGCATCCAGTCGAGGTACTCGACGCGGATCTCCTGGCCGACCGGTTCGGGCAGCAGCACGCGCACCGTGGCGGGTCCGCCGCCGACGTGCTCGAGGTCGACCTGCACGCCGGACGGCTCGATCGAGACGCGAATGTCGACGAGGGCCTCGCCGATGCGCACGCCCTTCACCTCGGCGCTGCGCGGTCGCAGGCTGCCGCGCGGATCGCTGGCGGGCGGCGGCGGCGGCGCCGGCGCGAGCAGCACGCCGTCGGGCAAAGCGCCGGGAACGCCACCGGACGCAGCGCCGAACTCGGCCGGCGCGCCGGGCAAGAGCTGCGGCAGCACGGCGGCGGCCCACTCGGGCGAGGCGCTCAGCCGCGCGAAGTGGTTCCAGGCATCCTCGAAGCGGCGCTGGTGAGCGGCAAACAGCACGAGTCCGCTGCGCGAGCGTGGATCGATCGCAATGGCCCCGGCCTCGGCCGCGAGCCAGGTGCCCCAGCGCGAGTAGACCGTCGCGGGCTCGGACGCAGCCGGCGCGCGCAGCCACGCGTCCTCGGCATAGAGCCCCGTTGCGAGGTCGGTCGGAGTGGTGTCGGGCGCGACGCTGGCAAAGGCGCGCGCAGCGGAGCTCTCGGGCAGCGAGATGCGCTGCTCGGCGGCCCGGGCCCGGGCCGGACCCGGGGCGCTAACAGCCGGCGTGATGGCTTGCGGCGCCGGGGAGCAGAGCAGCACGAGCAGGGCGGGGGCGTAGAGCATGCGGGGGAGAGCCTCGACGGGGGCCCGGCAGGTGTCAAGCGCCGTCCCCAGCAGCACGAACGTGCCGCGAGGCCCGGGGTTCAGCCTTGAGCCCAGCGGATCGCGCGTGAGAATAGGAGGCCCCGAAGCTAGCCAGGAACCCCGTGACCGAATCCAAGCCCCATCAGAGCCTCGACCCCGAGCTCCTCGCCATCCTCGCCTGCCCCGAGACCCACCAGTCGCTGTCGGTCGCGGACGACGCGCTGCTCGGCGAGCTGAACGCGCGCATCGCAGCGGGCGGCGTGAAGAGCGTGGGCGGCGCGGCCGTCGACGCGGCGCTCGAGGGCGGCCTCGTGCGCGAGGACCGCGCGATCCTCTACCCGATCCGCGATGCCATTCCGGTGCTGCTGGTCGACGAGGGCATCGCGCTCTAGGTCGGCTTCCCGAGCGGGCGAGGCGTCGTGTGCGACGCAGTCGTGCGCCTGCGCTGCACGCAGAGCCTCGCCGGTCCCGCAAGGTCATGCGCTTCCACCATCCCGACCACGCCGGGCGCGAGCTGCACCTCGCCTACTGCCTCAACCTGCACCCCGCAGGCGACGTTGCGGGCACGCTGCGAGGCATTCGTGAGATCACCCTGCCGCTCCGCGACGTGCTTGCGGACGGACGTTCGTTCGGCGTCGGCATGTACTTCCCCGCGCCGGTCGCGCACGCACTCGCGGCGGCGTCCGGCGCCGCGGAGCTCGAGGCCCTCGCTGCGGAGCTCGAACGCGAGCGCCTCGATCCGTTCACGTTCAATGCCTTCCCGTACGGCGGCTTCCACGCGGCGGGGCTCAAGCGCGGCGTGTTCGCGCCGACCTGGTGCGAGACCGAGCGGCTCGAGTACACGCTGGCCGTCGCGAAGATCGCCGCGCGCCTGAACCGCGGCCGCGCCGGCCACGTCTCGATCAGCACACACCCCGGCCGCTTCGGCGCGTTCGAAGCGAGTGAGCGCGCCCGTGCCACCGAGAACTTCGGGCGCTGCCTGGAGGGCTTCGCGGCGCTCGCGGACGAGGGCGGCCCCGTGATCCGTCTCGCCATCGAAGCCGAGCCGCGTGCTGCGGCGGGGGACACGCGCGAAGTGCACGCGCTGCTCGGGCACCTCGCCGGCGCCCTCGACAGCGACCTCGTCCAGCGCCACCTCGGCGCGTGCCTCGACGCCTGCCACTCCGCCGTCGAGTTCGAGGCCGCGGACGAGGCGCTCGCCTGGGCAACGCCGCTACCGCTCGGGAAGCTCCAGTACTCGAGCGCGCTGACCCTCGCGAACCCCGGCGCCGACGCCGTCGCGCGCGACGCGCTGTTCGCTCTCGACGAGCCGCGCTACCTGCACCAGACCACCGGCCGGCGCGGCGACGCGCTGCTGCGCTGCGACGACCTTCCGGAGCTGCGCGCCGCCTGCGCCGACCCGAGCTCGGCGTGGCTCGCCTGCGACGAGTGGCGCACGCACTTCCACGTGCCGGTCGACCTCGAGGAGGTCTGCGGCCTCGGCACGACGCACGCCCACGCGGCGGCGCTGCTCGAGCTCTTGCTCGTGGACCTCGGCGCCTGGGGCGCAGCCCACCTGCACGTCGAGCTCGAGACCTACACCTGGGACATCCTGCCGGGTGCCGCGCGTGGAGCCGGGGGCCTCGTGCAGGGCCTCGCTCGCGAGTACCGGCCCGTTCTCGAGCGCCTGGCCGCGGCGGGCTGGCAGCTGGCCTGATGCGCTGCGCAGCGAGGCTCGCAGGGCCCTCGTTCGAGCCTCAAAAACTGCCTCCCTCGCGTTGACTTGCCCTGGGAGTGCTTCTATTCTTCCGTCTCGCGTGACGCCTGAAGCGGTTTCGCCGCTGCAGCCCACCGACCGAACAAGGTTGGCCCTTTCGTCTAGTTTGGCCTAGGACACCAGGTTTTCATCCTGGCGACAGGGGTTCAAATCCCCTAGGGGTCACCACACAAGAGCCCGCTCCACCTCGGAGCGGGCTCTCCTTGTTTCTCGTCGGCCGCACCGCGCGCGGGCAGAGCCGCGCTTCGAGGCCTTCCGAAGCGCTGTGCCACGCGCAGACGTCGCCGCGCGCCAGGACGAGTCGACCGCCCGCGGCCCGTGCTCCGCCAGGAACGCGAGGATACGGGCTCGCTGATCGGAGCGATCCGCGTCGATGTCGAGCTGCGGCCTGCGCACCGCGAGCAGCATCAGGTCGTCGTCGCTCGGCGCGTTCGCGGAGAGGATCGCCTCGATCGCCTCGTCCAGGTGCTCGTCCCAGTGGGGCTGGGCTCCGTCCACGTCGCGGACGTCGTGGTGGCGCGCGAGGTCCCAAGAGGTCAGCGCCCGGCCGGAGCGCTGCGTCACCGCTGGATCGGCGGCCAGCGCGGCGATCACGCGGCCGACGAGCAGCGGGGTCTCGGAGTGCGCGAAGTGCGGGTCCTCTGCGATGGCGTCGCGCCAGCGGGCCTCCGTGACGCCGAAGTGATCGAGCACGGCTTCGGAGCGCAGGAAGCCGGGCGTCACGGCGACCGCGGTGATCGGACGATCGGCGAGCTCGACGGACATCGCGTAGGCCAGGCGGATCGTCGACGTCTTGCATAGGTCGTGGAACAGCTGGCCGCGGTAGCCGTGGAACGCGCCATCGGTCAGCTCCACGACGAGGCCGCCGCACGACTCCAGCATCAGCGGGACGCCGTGACGGCTCGTGATGACGTGCGTGTGGAGCGCGCGCTCCATCATCGTGAAGCCCTGCGCGACGTCGAGCTCCCAGAACGGCTTGCCCCACTCCGTCAGCGCGTCGCCGCCCAGGTGCCATTGACCAGGACGACCGTCGTCACAGGCTCTCGGTCTACGCCGGGCGCCGTGGTCCGTGGTTCGCCGGCCACTTCGGCCTCGCCTGCTCTCGCGGCGCTCCCGCAGCGACGCGCCGCGCTCAGCTCTTCGGGCTCGGCAGCGACCAGTCGAAGCGCAGGGCGAGAAGGCGCAAGGCGATGATGAACGTGACGGCGGTCCACTGCGCGATCGCCGGCTCGATGCCGAGCTGGAGTCCGCCCACGTAGATCCAGCAGCCGAGGAACGAGCAGGTCGCGTAGAGCGGAATGTCGGACCGGAAGAGGTTCGGGACCTCGTTGCAGACGATGTCGCCGATGACGCCGCCGAAGGTGCCCGTGATCAGTCCGAAGATCGTGGCGATCAGCGACGAGGTGCCCTGCTGGAGCGCGATCCCGGCGCCGACGACGCTGTAGAAGCCGAGGCTGAGCGCGTCCGGCAGGAGCAGCCAGCGGTCGAGCCTGGAGGGGACGCGGGGGAGCAGAGAGCCGAAGATGGCGATGCCGAGGACGGTCCACGCGTAGCGGTCGTCGGCGACCCAGTACAGCGGCGAGCGGTCGAGCAAGAGGTCGCGCAGAGTACCGGCGCCGAACGCGACGATGCTGGCGACGCAGACGACGCCGACGAGGTCCATGCCCTTGCTGCGCGCGAGCAGAACGCCGAAGCACGCGGCGGAGATGACTGCGAGGTACTGGAGAAGGGGGAGCATGGGGCGGGACGCAGTCGAGGGGGAGCCGAGCGCCGATGGAACCGTGTGTGCGGAAGCGCGGGCGGCGGGTCACCGGCCGAGTCGCAGAAGGGGGTCACGCGTCGCGCTCCAGCACGACGTTGCGGGCGAGGGTATAGCATCGCGATTGCGCGCTGGCGATGCCGTGCAGCCGCGATTCGGCCGTTGCCGAGCGGCGCGTGGAGCGTCGCGGCGGGTGCGCTCGCCCCGGAGGCTCAGGTCCACTCGAACCACTGCGCCGCGATCGAGCGCCAGAGCGGATCGCTCTGGCGCTCGAAGCGCGCGAGGGCGTCGATCAGCTTGATGCCGTGGACCGAGCGGCTGTCCGCGGCGCGCGCGATCTGCGCCGGCCAATCCGGAGCCCCGTCGCGCAGGTGCGCCCTGGGCACGAACGGTTCCCCGAACGCGAGGTACATGGCGACGACGGCCTGTCGCGCGTGGTCCACGAGCCGGCGCGCGCCGAGCTCGTCCACGTGGGGCAGCAGCCACTCCACAGCCGCGGGACCGGTCACCGTGTGCAGCAGCCAGAGACGGTTGCGCTCGAGCGCGAGCATCTCGAGGAAGCCCGTCGCGGCGTCGCGTACCAGCACGTCGAGCTCTTCGCGCGGCGCCCGTCGAGTGCGTGCGTCCGGAGCACCCGTCGTGACGGCGGGCGCGAGGGGCCGCTCGAGCAGCCGCTCCGAGACGGCCTCGAAGCCGACGTCGCTGCGGTCGTCCTGCCACGGTGAGGAGAGACTCGCGAGGTCCGCGCGCAGCGCTGGCGCGCTCGGCCCCGTGGGCAGCTCGGCGTAGCGCGCCGCCCAGTAGGCGAGGCCAGCGGCGAGCTCGCCCCGGCGCGCGGCCGTGTCGGCCAGGCTCAGTGCGCGCGCCGCGTGGCCCGTGCGGATCACGCCGTGGAAGGCCGCGGCGCTGATCGCTGGCGCCAGTCGCGGGGCCCAGCGCCCGAGGACAGCGGACCAGGAGCTCCGTGCGAGCTCCGCGCGGAAGCGGTCCAGCAAGTCCCCGTAGCGCTCGTAGGAGCCGAGGGCAGCGGCGAGGTCCGCCTCGGACTCGATTGGCTGCACTCGTCCGAGCTCGCCCGCGTACCCGGCCGCGCCCTGGATCCAGGCGTCGTCGATCGCGTCCTCGCGCCCGTGGGCCGCCAGCACCTCCGCGGCCATCGGGTAGTGGTTGGCGCCGGCGCCGGCTCGCTCGGGGAGCGCGCCCGCGTGCGCCACGAGGAGCACGTCGAGGCGTGATCCACCCAGGGGCGCCGGCCGGGGCACGCCGGCGCCACAGGAGGCGAGACACGCGCTGCCGAGCGCGAGGAACTGGCGGCGGTCGAGCTGCATGGGGTCCATCGTCGAAGGCCTACGGCGGGAGCGCCAGGGCCGCGGGCAAGAGTCGCGTCAGACCTGCGGGGACCCCGCGCCATCGCATCCGCCCGTTGCCACGCGGCGAACGTGACCTCGAGTCAGCTGCGTGCCTCGTCCTTGGGTCCGACCCGCTGCGACAGCTCGCCGACTCCGACCCTTGGATCTCGCCTTTGAAGCCCTCCGCGCGTTCTCAATCGTCGCGTTCCTCGTCTACGGGACCGCTTGCGTGGCCACGGACCGGATGGTGGCGGAGTTCGAGCGCTACGGCCTGCCGGGCTGGAGGCGAATCACGGGCAGCCTGGAGATCGCTGGCGGGCTCGGCCTCCTGATCGGCGTCTGGTGGCCGCCGCTGGGCATCGCTGCGGCGGGGGGGCTCTGCGCTCTGATGGTGGCTGGCACCTGGACGAGGATCCGCATCCGCGACTCCCTGCGCGAGACGCTGCCCGCCTTCTCGCTGATGCTCGTGAACGGCTACCTTTGCGCCTGGCCGCTGCTCGAGCGGTCGGGGCGCGCCTGAGCCGGTATCCGTTGCGGACTCCGACGTTCGTCATGCGCGCGCGGTGTGCTGAACGCGCGCCGTAGAGCCAGGAGGAGGTCGGCCGCGACGCCTCGGAGTAGGCTGAGGGCCCGGTCGACGACGACCTCGCTCGTGCCGAACTCCCCACTCGCTCTCGCGCCATGAACACCACCGCTCTCGCCGCTCCGCTCCTCGCGCTCGCCGTCCTCGCACCACCGGCCGCTGGTCCCGCGTCCGAACCGGTCGAGCTCGCCTGGAGGCTCTCCGAGGGCGAGCAGTTCCTCGTCAGCGCCGAGATGGCGATGGACACGACCACCACCACGGCGGGGCAGGAGCAGCTCCAGTCGACCGACAACCGCACGACGCGCCTGGTCGTGGTGGAGGAGGTGGACGACGCGGGGAACATGCACCTCGCGGTCACGGTGCAGTCGCTGGTGCTGGTGCAGGGCTCGGACGCGATGGATCTCGACCTGACCGCGGAGCGCGACGAGGACGGCGACGTCGTGGTGGTGGCGACGATCGACTCCGACAACCCGATGCTGACCGACGGGGACATGGAGCGCTTCTTCGAGGCCTTCGGCGAGGCCCTGCTCGAGGTCACCTTCGAGATGGTCGTGACGCCGCAGGGCGAGGTCCTGAAGGCGACCATCGATGGCAATCCGTTCGACGGCCTGCCCACGGACACGCCGATCCTCGAGATGACGCTCAAGACTCTCGAGGTGATGTTCTCCGCCGAGGACCTGGCCTCGGTGGCTGCTGGCGAGATGTTCGTGCAGCTCGCGGTGGAGCCGGTCGAAGTCGGCGACGAGTGGCCGGTCGCGCGCGAGATGAACGTGGGCGGCTTCGGTCTCACGGGCACGGGAACCACGCGCTTCGAGAGCCTCGAGCGCGAGGACGAGCGCGCCATCGCGAACCTCTCCGAGACGACGAAGTACGAGATCGACGCGGACGGCATGTCGGAGAAGATGGACGAGCTGATGCAGACGATCTTCGAGAGCATGGAGCTCGAGATGGAGACCTCGACCGACCTCGAGGGAGAGGAGTTCACGGTCGAATCGAGCGTCCGCTTCGACGTCGCCGGCGGCTTCCCGCTCCAGATCACGCTGGCCGAGCAGACGATCGACGTCAGCGGCACCATGCAGGTCGGTCCGCAGGAGATGGACATGGTGGTCGAGGTGCGGGTCTCCAAGAGCTCCGCGACCTGGGAGCGCGTCGAGGTCGAGGACGAGGACTGAGCGAGCGCAGGCGCGGAGGCGCGTGCTCGAGGTCCGTTCGAGGGCCCTCGCGCCCCGCTCCGAGGCGCGCTTGGGGCGCAGTGGTTCGGGCGCTACGCTCGCCGCCATGATCCGCACACGATGGTTCGTCGTGGCCGCTGCGCTCTCGGGGGCGCTCGCGAGCTGCCAGTTCGGGCTCGACTACTCGGGGGACGAGAGCGGACTCACGCGCCGCGTGATTCAAGTCGAGGGCCACGGTGTTCACGAGCTGTCCTACCTGGTCAACGGCGATGAAACCAAGCCGCGGGTGATCTTCATCCACGGCTCGCCGGGGAGCGCCGTCATGTACGGCGGCTACCTGCGCGAGCTCGAGGACCAGGCCGAGCTGATCGCCGTCGATCGCCTCGGCTACGGCGGATCGAAATCGAGCGGCACCGTCGTCTCGTTCGAGGAACAAGCTGCGGCGATCGCGCCGCTGCTCGAGCCGCGCGGGGGCGTCTGGCCGATCGTGGTCGGGCACTCCCTGGGCGGACCGATCGCCACGCGCCTGGCTGCCGACTACCCGGACCGGATCGGCGCGCTGGTGATCGTCGCCGGCGGGCTCAACGCGGACCTCGAGGAGACCCGCTGGTACAACGAGGTCGCGCGCTGGTGGATCTTCTACCCGTTCCTGGCCGACTTCCTGCGCACGTCGAACCAGGAGATGTGGGCCTGCAAGGACCAGGTCGCGCTGCTCGACCCGAAGCTCGACGACATCACCTGTCCCGTCGTGGTCATCCACGGGACCGGTGACTCGCTCGTGCCCTTCGAGACGATCGAGTACACGATCGAGCGCATGGCGGAGAACCCAGAACTCTACGTGCTGGTGCTGATCGGCGAGGACCACAGCGTGACCGCCCTGCGCCGCGAGGAGATCCGGGAGACCCTGGAGGGCCTGCTCGCGGGCATCTCCGACTTCGTGGAGGAACACGAGTGATGCGCCGACTCTTCCTGCTGCTGCTCCTGTCGCTGCCGTCCTGCCGCGGCGATCGCCCCACGGAGTTCGTCGACATCGCCTTCGCCCCGAACGTGCCGACGGAGCACTACCGGACCTGGGACTTCGACCTCGACAGGATCCGCGACTTCGAGGACCCGCGGGTGGACTCGGCGTTCGTGCGCGCCGAGATGCTCGCCGCGATCGAGGACGAGCTCGCCGAGCTGGGCTACGAGCGCGCGCCCGGTGCGCCGGTGGACTTCCGCGTGCACTACGAGCTGTGGGTCGCGGGACCGGGAGACCTGGACGGTGTGCGCGAGCGGGTGCGCGGCCGGATCTTCCTCTTCGACCAGCGCACCGGCCGCTTCGTCTGGCGAGGCGAGCGCAAGGCGCCGACCCAGGGCGGCGAGTTCGACGAGGCGCGGGCCCGCGCAGGCGTCCGCCAGTTCGTCGACGAGCTGCTGCGCTACACGCGCAAGCTCGAGGATCCCGAGGATTCGGACGACCTCGAGGACCTGGAGTCGACGGACTAGCAGCCCTACGGCGAGCGCCCGCGCGCACGTCCCACAACGCGCGCTGCACCCACGCAGGCGCCGCGACCCGAGGGCCGCGGCGCAGGTTCCCGGTGAAGGGATGGCCCGAGGGAACAGGCCGCTGGGGAGGGGCTCGGATCAGAGGCGGCGGATCGTCACCGCGGCGGCCTCACCGCGCCAGTCGTAGACCTCCGGGGCGAGGCTGCCGTTCGCGTGCACGCCTTCGTGGATGCGAATGAAGCCCTCGGCCGGGGCCGGGTCGTGCGCGCCGCCGCTGTTGCAGGGCGGGCCGGGGATGAACGCGCAGTCGCCCGAGTTGAACTCGCTGCCGGCGTCGTAGACGCGGGCGAACTGGGTGGTCTCGGAGGTCGGGGCGACGACGTTACGCAGCGCGAAGAAGCCGTCGTTGGTCTGCACGAGCATGCCGGCCAGGCTGATGAAGGGGTGCTGGGCGTCGGCGACGACGGTGATCGTCGCGGACTGGCCCGGCATCAGGACGCCGCCGGAGTCGGCGACGAACTGCACGCCAGGATTCGCCTGAAGCTCGGCGGCGAGCATCATCGGGCTGCCCTCTTCGGCGAGCAGCGCGAGTCCGGCCGAGGCGGTCCCGCCGAGCTCGAACAGCGTGGTGCTGGCGTCGTGGGTCACGACCAGGGTCGGCGCGAAGATCTGCGAGCGCGTGACGTTGGTCACGGTGACCTCGTAGCGACGCGAGAGCGGCGCGGGGGTCGGTGTTGCCGTCGACGAGCTCCAGAGAGCGGCGGTGGCGGCGAGGGACGAGGCGGCGAGGATCAGGGCCTTCTTGGTGAGCATGGGGGGTTCTCCTTGCGAGGGGTTGAAGTGGGAAGCCCCTTCGGTTGGGGCGATGCCATCCTGGAACACCTGTCGGAGGACTTCCTCACGGGGAGATCACGGTTGCCTGGAGTTTGTGTCGCGCGCGAGTGGCGAACTCACGAGGTCTGCAGCTCGAAGCAGAACTCGGAGCCGCTACCGGTCGCGCTCTTCACGGCGATCTCGCTGTCGTGCAGTTCGAGCACCCGCCGCGTGATCGCGAGTCCGAGCCCCGTTCCCGGCGCGAGGCGTCTGCCGTCTCCGCGGAAGCGGCTCTCGAAGATGTGCGGGAGGTCCGACTCCGCGATGCCGGGGCCGTCGTCGCGCACGCTCCAGCGAACGCTGCGCTCACGACGCTGCAGCTGGACTGAGACCTCGCCGCCCTCTCCCGTGTACTTGAGCGCGTTGTCCAGGAGGTTGGAGACGGCGCGCTCCATCAGACCCAGGTCCGCGTTCACCTCGGGGAGCTCGCGCGGCATGCGGCAGACGAGCTTGATGCCTTGCTTCGCCGCGCGCGGGCGCAGGCCCTGCAGGACGTCCTGGGTCAGCTCGGCCAGGTTGAAGGGCTCCGGCCGCGGCAGGATGTCGCCGCCCTCGAGCTTGGCGAGGTCGAAGAGCTGCTCGACGAGGTGCGAGAGGTGCAGCGCGCGGCGCCTCGCCACCGTCAGGTACTCCGCGCGCGCCGCGTCGTCGAGCACGTGCTCGCCGTCGAGCAGCTCGAGGTAGCCCTGCAGCGAGGCGAGCGGCGTGCGCAGGTCGTGCGAGACGCTCGCGACGAACTCGCGCCGGTCCACGTCGGTGCGCTCGAGGTGCTCGACCTGCTCGCGGATGCGCTTGGACATCCGCGCGTAGGTGCGGGCGAGCTCGCCGATCTCGTCGTCGGCGTCGCGCAGCGCCTTGGGCAGCGGCCGGCGCTCCTCGCTGCCGATGGAGTCGTGCAGCTGGCGCAGCGGCCTCGTCAGACGGCGCGCGAACAGCACGCTCGCGAGGATGCCGATCGCGAGCAATCCGAGCCCCGCCGCGGCGACGACCGTGCGCTGACGAAAGCCGCGCAGCGGCCCCGCGGTTGCGCGCCAGGCCTCGCCGCCGACCACGACGTAGACGTAGCCGAGCGCCCCTTCTCCCGTAGACACGGGCCAGACGCTGATCGGCGAGCGCGTCCCCGGCGCGCGGGGATCGTCGCCGAGCACCTCGCCGTCCCCGTCGAGGAAGGCGTGCGCGGGGCCGAGGTCGACGCGGTTCATGCGGACATGCCCCTCGGGCGCGTCGAAGGCCAGGATCTCGCCAGCGCTGTCGAGGAGGTAGACCTCGAGCGCCGGGTTGACCGACATGACGTGCATGAACATGCCCTTGAGCTCGTCCTCGTCGACGCCCTCGGGCCGCAGCGGCACGGCGTGCTCGGCGAGGTGGCGCGCGACGTCCTGGTTCAGGCGCGCGCGCAGCTGGCGGTCGTAGGTCGAGCTGCTCCACAGCCAGACGCCGAGCAGTCCGCAGACGACGAGCGCCATGAGGCCGCCGAACACGAGCGAGAGCCGCGTGTGCAGGGGCAGCGCTCGCCTGCGCCTCACGCTTCGCCTCCGAAGCGGTAGCCGACGCCCCAGACGGTCTGGACGAGGTCGCGGGGCGCGCCGGCGCCCGCGAGCTTCTTGCGCAGCCGGTTGATGTGCGAGTTGACCGTGTGCTCGTAGCCCGCGAAGGCCTGGCCCCAGACCCGCTCGAGGAGGTCGGTGCGCGTGAAGACCTCGCCGCCGTGCTGAGCGAAGCAGTGCAGCAGGTCGAACTCGCGCGCGGTGAGCTCGACGCCGTGCTCCCCGAACTGCACGCGGCGGCGGACCGGATCCACGACCAGCGCACCGATCCGTACGGGTTCACGCTGCTCCTGGGCCGCGGTGCCCGAGAGGACGGCGACGCGCCGCAGGTGGGCGCGCACGCGCGCGACGAGCTCGCGCCAGCCGACGGGCTTCGTCAGGTAGTCGTCCGCGCCCAGCTCGAGGCCGAGCACGCGGTCCGACTCCTCGCAGCGCGCCGTGAGCAGCAGAATCGGCACGCTGGCCGAGCGCTGGCGGAGGCGGCGGCAGACCTCGAGGCCGTCCAGATCCGGCAGGCCGATGTCGAGCAGGACGAGGTCGGCGCCGCTCTCGAAGGCCGAGAGCCCGCCGCCCCCGTCGCCAGCGACCGCGACCTCGAAGCCCCCCCCGGTCAGGTGCAGACGCGCCAGATGGGCGATGTCCGGGTCGTCTTCGATGAGGAGGATGCGCTGCGACATGGCGCCGAGCTACGCGCCGCGCGCAAGCCGCGTGACCAACCGATTCCAGCGGATTCCTGCGCCGCGGCGTCGACTCCGATGGACCGGGGCCGAGGTGTCCCGACACCGCCGTCGCGATGGGGAGTCGAAGAGCTGCGGCAGGGCCCCTTCGGCTCCACGATCGGCCGGGGAGCGCTCAGTGGACAGGTGCGCGGCTCGGCGCGGTGGCGCGCTGCGCGAGGCGGCGGCCCAGGCGCTCGGCGCGCTCCAGGTCGCGCTCGCCTGGACCGTGGCCCGGCTTGCCGGAGAGCCCGCAAACGAGCGTTCCGACAGGGCGCGTCCCGAGCACGTCCGCGATCTTGCGCAGCGTCTTGAGCGGAGACGCGAAGAGCCGCGTCAAGAGACTCGGTGCGGCGGAGCTGGTGATCAGCAGCGCGGGGCGGCGCTCGCCGCGCTCGAACTCGCGGCGCGGCCGCGGCGCCGGCGCCTCGTCGGGCCACTGCGAGAAGCCGAGCATGCGCTCGAGCAGCTGCCGCGTGAGCGCGTTCACGTCGCCCGCGTTGACAGGGGCGGCGAGGACGATTGCGTCCGCCAGGGCGAGTCGATCGAGGAGCGCCCCGACGTCGTCGTGCAGCACGCACTGACCGCGCGCCTCGCCCGTCTGGCGCGCGCACTCGCGGCAGTTCAGGCAGAACTCGACGTGCTGGTCGATCAGCACGATCGTCTCGGTCCGGCAGCCGGCGGCCTGCGCGCCAGCGAGCGCGCGCTCGACGAGCTGCGCGATCGTTCCATCGCGGTGGTAGCTGCCCATCAGTGCGACGACCGTGGGCGCGGCGGGGTCCTGCGGAGACGCCATGAGAGGATTGTAGCGCGGGGGACGACCCGCGTGCTCGCGCGGGCGACGCGCTCGGGCGCGGCCGCCGAACGGCTGGGTTGGGAGGGGAGGCGCCCGGCCTGGCGCCAGGGCCCCGGCGAGCTCGCCTCGCCGCCGCGGGCCCGTGGCGGACCTCACAGGGAGCGGACTACCTCGAGCGCGCGGGTTCGCGTTGTCCGCTCCCTCGTCGCTCGCCGTCTCCGAGTTCGGCGCGCGTGCGCTCCGCGAGCGCCTTCAGCGCCTGCACGACCTCCGGCTGCCTGTCCGCGACGTCGCGGCGCTCGCCCGGGTCGGCCTCGAGGTCGAACAGCGCGAAGCCCACGCGGCCCGTCGCCGTCTTGCCGGGGTGGCCGCCCGAGCCGGGCGTCAGGCGCTCGTAGCTGCGGTAGGCGTGGGGGACGTGGAGCTTCCAGCGGCCCTGGCGCACCGCGTGCAAGGCTCCGTTGTAGTAGTAGGCGTACTCGCTGCGCGGGCTCGGCGTCGCCGGAGCGCGCCAGTGCGCGAGCAGGCTGACGCCGTCGATCGCCAGCTTCGGTGCGCGCGCGCTGGCGAGCTCGACGAAGGTCGGCAGCAGGTCGATCGTGGCCATCAGCTCGCTCGAGGTCGCGCCCGCGGGGATCACGCCGGGCATCCGCGCGAGGAACGGCACGCGGCAACCGCCCTCCCACATCGTGCCCTTGCCCTCCTTCAGCGGCAGCGCCGAGCCCGCGTGATCGCCGTAGTTCAGCCAGGGACCATTGTCGCTGGTGAACACGACGAGCGTGCGCTCGGTGACGCCGGCGCGCTCGAGCGCCGCGAGCACCTCGCCGGTCGACGCGTCGATCTCCTGGATCACGTCGCCGTAGTACGTCTCGCTCTTGCCCTTGAACTCGGCGGACGCGCCGAGCGGGACGTGCGGCATCGAGTGCATCAGCTGCAGGTAGAACGGCCCCGCGGGCGCCGCTTCCTCGATGAAGGCGACGGCGCGCCGGGTGTAGCGCTGCGTCAGCGTGTCCTGCTGAGTCAGACTCGTGAGCTCTGCGACGACCTCGTCGTCGTCGTGGAGGGGCAGCGGTGGGTACTTGGTCTTCCGGTGCTCGACCTCGACGAGGTTCCCGTCGTAGTCGACGGGCCACATGTCGTTGGAGTACGGCAGACCGAACCAGTGGTCGAAGCCGTGGCGTGTCGGCCGATGCTCGGGTTGATGACCGAGGTGCCACTTGCCGACGAACTGCGTCCGGTAGCCGCGCTCGGACAGCAGCTCCGCGATCGTGTCCTCCGCCGGGTTCAGGCCGACCTTGGACCACGGCATCAGCGCGCCCTCGACGCCGACGCGGTTCGCGTAGCAGCCGGTGAGGATCGAGGCGCGCGACGACGTGCAGGTCGCCTGCGACACGTAGGCGCTCGTGGCCCGGAGTCCCTGGGAGGCCAGGTTGTCGAGATGCGGCGTGGTGAAGCCGACGGCGCCGTAACAGCCGAGATCGCGGTAGCCCTGGTCGTCCGTGACGATCAGGACGATGTTCGGCGGCGGCGCGGCGTCCTGCGCGGAGGCTGCGCCCAGGGCCAGCCCCAGCAGCGCGGTGGCGACACTCATCGCGGCGTATCCGGATCCCCGTACTCGGCCCGCATCCGCACCAGCGCGTCCTTCAACTCGGCCTGCACCTCGCTGAGCGTCGGGTCGCCGTAGCGGTTCTGGATCTCCTCGGGGTCGGTCCGCAGGTCGTAGAGCTCCCACTGGTTCAGCTCCTGGAACTGGATGAGCTTGTAGCGGTCGGTGCGCACGCCGCGGTGCGGCTGGACGTTGTGGATCCCGCGCTCGAAGTACTCGTAGTAGATCGTGTCGCGCCAGTCGTCAGGGAACGCGCTGCGCAAGAGCGGCACGAGGCTCACGCCCTGCATGCCCTCGAGCGCCTCGACCCCGGCGGCCTCCAGGAAGGTCTGGGCGAAGTCGACGTTCTGCGTCAGGTGCCGGTCGTGGGTGTTCGCCTCGACGACGCCGGGCCAGCGGACGAGCAGCGGCATGCGCAGGGACGGCTCGTACATGAAGCGCTTGTCGTACCAGCCGTGCTCACCGAGGTAGAAGCCCTGGTCCGAGCTGTAGACGACGATCGTGTTCTCGGCGAGCCCCGACTCGTCGAGCCAGTCGAGCAGCCGCCCGACGCTGTCGTCGACGCCCGCGATGCAGCGCAGGTAGTTCTTGATGTAGCGCTGGTACTTCCAGCGCACGAGCTCGCGGCCCTCGAGCTTCGCGGCGCGGAAGGCGGCGTTCTCGGCGGAGTAGGCGGCGTCCCAGCGCGAGAGCTGTTGGGGCGTCAGGCGCTTCATCGCGCCCTTCATCCAGCGATCCGGTCCAACCAGCTCGGCGTCCGGATCGAGCGGCGGCACCTTCAGGTCGTAGTAGAAGTACATGTGCCGATCGATCTCCATCTCCTGCTCGCGCGCCGCGTCGCCACGCGAGGCGTAGTCGTCGAAGAGCGTCGACGGCTCGGGAATGATCTCGTCGTCGTACAGGTCGAGGTGGTCGGGCCCCGGCATCCACGAGCGGTGCGGCGCCTTGTGCTGGCACATGAGCAGGAACGGCTTCTCGGGGTCACGGCCCGACTCGAGCCACTCGAGGGCGAGGTCGGTCGTGATCTCGGTGACGTAGCCCTCGCGGCGGTGGGTGCCCTCGGGCGTGCGGAAGTCCGGGTTGTAGTAGTGCCCCTGACCCGGCAGGACTTCCCAGTGGTCGAAGCCCGTGGGGTCGCTCTTCAGGTGCCACTTGCCGATCATCGCGGTCGAGTAGCCGGCCGCCTGCAGGGCCTTGGGGAACGTGGGCTGCGCGCCGTCGAAGACCGCGCCGTTGTCGCGCACGCCGTTCATCGGGCTGTGCTTGCCCGTGAGGACGACGGCCCGGCTCGGTGCGCAGATCGAGTTCGTGCAGAACGTGTTCTCGAAGGTCATGCCCTCGCGCGCGATGCGGTCGAGGTGCGGCGTCGAATTGATGCGCGAGCCGTAAGCGCCGATCGCCGCGGTCGAGTGGTCGTCGGTGAAGACGAACAGGATGTTCGGTCGCGGCGCGGGCTCCGCGTGCTCCGCAGGCGCCGGCTCCTCCGGAGCGGGTGCGGGAACCTGGGCGCCGGAGGCGCAGCCGAAGAGGAGGGCTAGCAGGTAGAGAGGCGGCGTGGGGGCTTTCATCGCTGCCCAGGCTACGGCGGGGGGCGCAGAGAGTCCAAGCGCCGCGAGCGCGGCGCGGCCCCGCGGCTACATCCCGACGTAGTGAACGCGCAGGGCGTCGACACGCACGACCTCGTCCTCGGGATAGCGCAGGGCCGTGAGCGCGCCGCCGAAGACGCAGCCGGTGTCCAGGTTCAGCGTGCCGTTGCGCCAGTGGACGTCCTCGACCGGCGTGTGGCCATAGACGACCCTGGCCGCGCCGTGGTACTCGGCGGCCCAGTCCTTGCGCACGGGGTAGCCGCGCTCGTCCTTCTCGCCGGTCGTCTCGCCGAAGAGGCACAGGGCGCGGGAGCGCTTGGAGTCGACCCCGTGGAGGCTCTCGCGCAGCCCCGCGTGGGAGACGACGAGCTTGCCGTCGTCGAGCAGGAGCTGGTAGGGCAGGCCGTGCAGGAAGGCGCGCACCTCCTCGAGGAACTCGGGCGGCTCGGCCTCGAGCTGCTCCAGGGACTCGGCCAGGCCGAAGGCGATCGTCACGTCCCGCCCGGCGAGCTTGCGCGCCAGCTTGTGGTCGTGGTTGCCCTTGACGCACAGACCGCCGCCGCAGCGAACCATCTCCATGACGAGCCGCAGGACGGCCGGGTTCGCGGGGCCGCGGTCGACGAGGTCGCCGACGATCACGGCGCGCCGTCCGTCCGCCGCAGAGAACGTCGGCGCCTCGGCCGTTCCGCCGACGCGGTGCCCGAGCCGCTCGAGCAGCAGGACGAGCTCTTCGTGGCAGCCGTGGACGTCGCCGATCAGGTCGTACGGCCCGGGGGCTGGTACCCGCAGAATGGCCTCGGGCTGGGTGGAGTCCTTCGTCACTGCCACACCCGCCGCACGCGACGGTCGCCGCTCTCGTCGTTCGCTTCGGGGTCGAGGCCGGCCTCGGGTGGATCGAACGCCATCGCGACCTGCACGCCGAGCACCGGGTACTCGACGCAGGCGCGCCAGACGCGAAACTCGTCCGGGTTCCAGCCGAGCTTCTCCATGATATAGCGCGTCAGTTCGCCCTGGCGCGGCGAGGACTTGGCGCCGATGCGTTCGAGCCCCGTGCCGAGGTCCTCGACGGTCTCGATCAGGTCGAGGCGATCGATGTCGCGGGTGATGTCGTTCACGTCGGCGATCCCGTTCTCCAGGGAGCTGTACAGCAAGAGCTCGGGGTCGCTCTCGGGATAGATGTCGCGGTGCACGAGCACGTCGAACAGCATCAGCTTCGAGGGGATCGTCGTGCTCGCGTAGAACCAGCCGCGGCGCCCGGAGCCGACGGGCACGGTGCGCGGGATCTCGGCGCGGTTGACCTCCGCCAGGACCAGGTCGACCAGCGAGCCGGGGCCGAAGCCGCTCTCGCCGAGGACGTAGTGCAGCGCGTCGCCTGTGCGTTGGATAACGAGCGGCGCCGGAGCGGCGCCGCAGAAGCGCTCGAGGCGGTAATCGGTCGCGGGGCTGCCCGGTTCGCCGAACAGCGAGTCCGGGAGGCTCGGGTCGACCTCGTCGAGCCCGTGGCGCTTGGTCGCGAACTTGACGGTGACCCCGGGGCGCAGTCGCCGCAAGCCGAGCGAGCCCATCAGCCAGACGATGTCGATGCTCTCCGGATCCGCTGCGGGGTGCAGGAAGACGGAGCTCAGCGCGACCTCGGCCTCGCTACCGAAGAGCTCGCTCATGGCGCGGAAGGCGCTCTGCTTGCGACGCACCTCGAACTCACGGCGCGCTTCGGGCAGGAACGAGGCCAGTACGGACGCGAGGGCGCTGCGGTTGCCGAGCTCGTCGCGCACGAGCGACTCGAACTGCCGGACCGCGGCTTCGGCCCGTGAGACGCGCGCGCGCTCGACGCCGCGGCTCTTGGCGCGCCGCAGGAAGCGGCGCATGGGATCGGGGCCCGGGGCGTGGAAGGCCGTTGCGAGCGGGTCACTTCCGCGCACCGCCTTCAGCACGCGGTGGGTGAGCACTTTGTCGACCCCGAGGGCCTCCGCGAGCGGGGCGGGACCGGCCTCGGGCCCACCGGGCAGCTCCTCGAGCACGGCGAGCAGGCTGGCCGCGAGCTCCTGACCGACGCCGCGGATGCGGGTCTCCAGGTGCGAGCCGGGAGCATCGGGGGGCGCGGGCATGCCGCACGATAGCAGCTGGAGCAGGCGTGCGGTATCCGGCGAGCACCCGGGGGAATCTGGCACGGCAGCCGTGTCCTCCGTAGGCTCGCCGCCATGCAAGAGGACGAGGGCAGACGAGCGCAGCGGCGCACCCAGACCGTGTGTCTCCTGGTCCTCACCGCGATCGCGAGCGGGGTGGCGCTGATGCAGCTGCGCTCCGTGCTCGTGCCATTCGTGCTGGCGCTGTTCCTGTCCACCGCGACGGTCCCGCTGCTGGACGTCTTGCACGTGCGGATGCGCTTCCCGCGCGGGCTCGCGATGGGGACGGCGGTGGCGATCGCGACGTTCGTGCTGCTGTTTCTCGGCGGTCTCGTGTCCTCGGCGATCTCGGAGGTGCTGGCCAAGGACCAGGTCTACATCGAGCAGGTCACGAAGCTCGTCTCGCGCGGCGAAGCGACGTTCATCGAGGTGCAGGCTCGCTTCGATGGCTGGTTCGAGCACGACGGCGACGGAGGGACCGAGCCGGCTGGGGAGGAGCCGGACGCTGCGGGGGAGCTGGACGGGACCAGCGACCTTCCCGCGGGGGACTCCGAGGCGGCCGCTCTCTCGGTTCCCGGCAAGCAGAAGAGTCCCCCGAGCCCGATCGACGACCTCCAGAAGCGCATTCCGGAGATCCTCGGCAACGTGATCGGCTGGGTCGTGAACTCGGGGCTCGCGCTGGTCTCGCAAGGCGCGCTCGTGCTCGTCTTCATGATGTTCCTGATCATCGGCTATCGCGCGCCGGAGGACCGTGATCCGACGACGCTGTGGGCCCAGGTGCGGCGCCAGATCATCGAGTACGTGCGCGTGAAGACGGCCGTCTCGTTCATGACGGGGGCCAGCACGTTCCTGATCCTGAAACTCCTCGGCGTCGATTTGGCGCTCGTGTTCGGGACCATGGCCTTCTTCCTGAACTTCATTCCGAACATCGGCTCGCTCGTCGCAATGACGCTGCCCATCCCGGTCGTCTTGCTCGCGCCGCCGGAGCAGCTCGATGCGGTTGACAAGACGCTCGCGCTGGCGCTCCCCGCCGGCGTCCAGCTGCTGATGGGCAACTTCGTCGAGCCCCGCTGGATGGGCAGGTCGCTGGACCTGCACCCGGTGGTCGTGCTCCTGGCCTTGATCTTCTGGGGCTTCCTCTGGGGCCCAATCGGCATGCTGCTGTCCGTGCCGATCACCGCGGTCATCAAGACCTTGCTCGAGCGCTCCGATCTGACGCGTCCAGCGGCGCGGCTCCTGGCCGACCGGCCGTAGTCGGGCCCGGCGGCTTGCATCCCGCGCCGGATCCGCCATTCTGCGGTCCCCGCGACACCCCAGAACGAGCCATGAGCGAGACCGAAACGACCCCCGAAGAGACCGAGCCCGAGCTGCCCCCGTACATCATCGAAGCCGCTCGCTCTGGGCGCTCGAAGTGCAAGGGGTGCCGCAAGGCGATCGAGAAGGACACGCACCGCCTCGGCGTGCTGGTGGAGGGTCCCTACGGCCTCGGCCACATGTGGTACCACCTGAACTGCGCGGCGGGGCAGGTCTGGGACAAGCTCGAGGCCGCCTACGAGCACGAGGCCTGGTCCCTCGCCAAGGTGCCGGTGGAGCGCGCCGAGCTGCCGGACCTCGCGGAGCTCGAGGAGCTGCGCGAAGAGGCCGACAAGAAGCGCGCCGTGAAGAAGGCCAAGCAGAAGACGATCCCGTACGTCGAGCTCGACCCGTCCGGTCGCGCGCGCTGCAAGTGGTGCGACGAGACGCTGGTGAAAGACGAGCCGCGCGTCGTGCTCGGTCGCGAGGTCGAGTTCGGCAACCAGGTCCGCACGACCCCGATCAACGTGCACGCGCGCTGCGTCGCCGATGCCATCGGCGCCGAGGACAGCGCGACGGGCCCGGACGGACTCGTCGAGGCGCTGCGCGAGAACAGCAAGGGCCTGGACGACGTGGTGCTCGACTCGGCGATCGAGGAGATCGGCTCGCTGTACTAGTTGCTTGCAGATCGGCGCGTTGCGCTGACAGTGGCTTGCGCTGACAGTGGCTTGCGCTGACAGTGGCTTGCGCATTGGCGCGTTGCGCTGGTCGTCGCCTGCGCGTCGGTGGGCGGGGTTCGAGTCGGATCGTCCGTCTCGCGCCAGCCCGGGTGCGCTCAACTCGCGGCTTCGGCGCGGGGGTGCGCGAGCTCGTAGACCTCGCGCAGGCGCTCGATGGACACGTGGGTGTAGATCTGCGTCGTGACGAGGTGCGCGTGACCGAGCAGCTCCTGGACGGCGCGCAGGTCCGCCCCGCGGTCGAGCAGGTGCGTCGCGAAGCTGTGGCGCAGGGTGTGCGGCGTGGCCCGGCGATGGATGCCGGCCTCGAGCGTGTAGCGATCGACGATGCGCCCGAGGGAGCGCGTCGTGAGCCGCCCGCCGCGCAGGTTCAGGAACACGGCGTCCGCGTCCGAGGTCTTGGCCTGCGGCCGCCCGGGGTCTTGCAGGTAGGTCTGGAGGGCGTCGACGGCGAACCGGCCGAGGGCTGCCATGCGCTCCTTCTTGCCCTTGCCGCGCACGCGCGCGACGCCGCGCTCGAGCGCCAGGTCCGCGCGGTCGACCCCGACTGTCTCGGCGGCGCGCGTGCCGGCCGAGTACATCAGCTCGAGGATCGCGCGGTCGCGCCGGCCGACGGGCGTCTCCACGTCGGGGGCGTCGAGTAGCCGCTCGACCTCCGACAGCTCGAGCGCGCCGGGCAGGAGCCGCGGCGTGCGGCGCTTGCGCAGTCCGGTCGCCGGGTGGGCCTCGATGGCGCCTTCGCGCTGCAGGAAACGGAACAGCGCTCGCACGCTCGACAGCTTGCGCTGCACCGTGCTGGCCGCGAGCTCGCGATCCTCGAGGTGCACGAGGTAGCGGCGCAGGAGGCGCGGCGTGACCGCGCGCGGGTCGGCGATGTCGATGCTCTCGAGGAAGCCGGCCAGCTCGCCGAGGTCGCCGCCGTAGGCGCGCAGCGTATGCTCCGAGGCACCGCGCGTCGCAGCGAGGTGCCTCAGGAAGCGGTCGATCTGCTCCTCGGTGCGCATCGCCCGTACGGTAGCGCGCGGGCGGTGCGGGTCCAGGGCGTCTAACGGCGACGCTTGGTCTCGACGGGCACCGGCTTGGCGCCCGGGACGCCGCGCTGCAGGCTCGCGAGGTGGTCGCGCCAGCCGGCGAGCAGCGTCTCGCGCGACGGGTAGTTGATCCCGGCGATGAAGCCCTGCTCCTCGGACTTCGCGAGCGTCTTGTGCATCGAGGCGGCGCTCTGGGCCTGGGTGTTCAGGTAGATGTGGATGTTGTCCACCGCGGCGGCCTCGGCAGCGGCCGCCTGCGAGAGGGCCGTGAAGGCCTCCTGCGTGGCCACCAACTCCTGCTCGAGCTTCAGGACGCGCTCTTCGAGGGTGCCATTCTGCTGGGTCTTCTGGGCGTAGGCCCCGAGGGAGAGCACGAGGGCGGCCCCGAGGGCCAGTCCGGTGAGTTGCTGCTTCATGGGAGGGCTATCGGACGGATCCGGCCCCGGCCTTCAGGCGGCCTGGGCCGGCTCCCCCGTTTCGGGGACCGGGGGCAGTTTCAGGGCCAGGGCGAGGGGCACGAGCAGGAGGGCAGCGCCAGCGAGGTAGGGCGCCTCGCTGCCCAGCAGCCAGTAGAGGACTCCGCCCAGGACGGGGCCGATCGCCCGGGAGAGGGAGCCGACGGAGCGGAAGGCGCCCAGGACGAGTCCCTGGACCTCGGAGGGCGAGTAGCGCGAGACGAGCGCCGAGAAGCACGGCATCGCGAGAGCGCTGCCGACCGCCATGAACCCGAGGCCGAGGTAGAGAACCCCGACCGAGAGCGAGTAGCCGACGAGCAGGAAGCCGGGGACCAGCAGGGCCAGCCCGACCGCGGCGACCTTGTGCTCGCCGACGCGCGGCACGACGCGCCGCACGACGCCGCCCTGGACGAAGGCGATCATCAGCCCGATGAAGACGAACATCCACATGTTGTCCTTGGGCCCGAAGCCGTGGCGCTCGGCGGCGAGGAACGTGAGCGTGAACTCCATCCCGCTGAAGGCGGAGAGGTAGAGGAACGAGATCAGGTTCGTGCGCATTACGCCGGGGAAGCGGATCGAGCGCAGCATGCGGAAGGGGTGCAGCGTGCGGCCTTCGGTCGACTTGCCGCGGTTCTCCTCGGAGAGCGTCTCGGGGAAGCGACGGATCGCCCAGAGCCAGTTCACGATCGCGAGCACGAAGGCGATCAGCGCCGGCCCCGAGAACGGGTTGACGCCGTAGTCGGCGCCTGCGGGCCACGCATCGAGCAGGTTCCAGGAGGCCGAGATCCCGCCGATCGCCGGCCCGACGACGAAGCCGAGTCCGATCGCCATGCCGACGATGCCCATGCCCTTCGCGCGGTCGGCGCCCGAGGTCGTGTCGGAGACGGCGGCCGAGGCGATCGAGATGTTGCCGGCCATGATGCCGCCGAGCACGCGCGCGCCGATCAGGAGCGCGAAGCTGCCGGCGAAGAACCACAGCGCGTAGGAGAGCGCCGTGCCGAAGAGCGTCAGCAGCAGCGTCGAGCGCCGCCCGCGGCGGTCGGAGAGCGACCCCCAGAACGGCGCGAAGAGGAACTGCAGCAGGGAGTAGATCGAGCCCAGGATGCCGCCGAAGAGCGTCACCACGGCGAAGTCCGCGTTCGCCCGGCTGCCCGTCAGCTCGACGAGCCAGGTCTGCAGGCGGCCGATCACGCTGTCCGCGCCCTCGAGCTCGACGTAGTGCTCGAGCAGCCCCGGGAAGATCGGGAAGATGATCGAGAACCCGACCAGGTCGAGGAAGACGGTCAGGAAGACCAGACCTAGGATGCGCGGGCGTTGGTTCGTCATGGGGCGCACCTTGTACGGCGCGAGGTCGGGGAAGGGAACCGGACGGGCCGATTCTGGCGGGTCGGGTTCTAGGGCGCGGGAGCGGCGGGTACGGTAGCGGGCCCCGCGCGACCCTCCGCGCTCGCCGCGACACTGCCGTACGCACAGGACCGCCCAGTGGATGCTTCGACGATCGCCGAACGACTGCAGGTGACCCGCCTCGGGACGCTTCCCGACTTCGCGAGCCTGCTCTGCGCGCTGCGCTCGCGGCGCGGGCTCGTCGCGCTCGACAGCGCGGCGGGGGAGCCGGGCCGCTGGAGCTGGATCGGGTTCGAGCCGCTCGCCAGCGTCGGCGCGCCGGCGACGGCCGCTGCACTGCCGGCCTGGCTCGCGCAGGCGCCCCGTTTCAGCGGCGACGAGGTGCCTGGTCCGTTCGGCGGCGGCTTCCTCGGTGCGCTGGCCTACGACCAGGGCGTCGCCGGGGAGCGTCAGACGCTGCCGCGCGACCCGTGGAGCGGCCCCGCCGTCCTCGGTGGGTTCTACACGGACGTCTTCGTGTTCGACCACGCCGAGGGCGCGGCCTGGCTCGTGACCCGCAGCGATCGCGCGCCGTCCTGGCGCGCCGAGCTGCTGCGCCTCGCTGAGAGCGCGCGGGGCGCTGCGAACGCCGGCGACTTCGCGGTCCAGGGGCCGCTCGTCCGCGGGGTCGCGCCGCTTCAGCACCAGGCGCGCATCGAGCGCTGCCGGGCCGCGATCGCGGCGGGGGAGCTCTACCAGGCGAACCTCGCACATCCCTTCGAGGCGCGCACGTCGGGCGACCCGCTGGCGCTCTACCTGCGGCTGCGCGAAGCGAACCCCGCGCCGTACATGGCGTACCTGCGCGATGGCGCGCGCGCCCTGCTCTCCGCGAGCCCCGAGCTCCTGTTCGAGGCGCACCCGGACGGGGCCCTGCGCGCGCGACCGATCAAGGGCACCGCGCCGCGCTCCGACGACCCCGCAGCGGACGCCGCGCTGGCCGCCGGGCTGCTCGCGAGCGAGAAGGACGGGGCCGAGCTGGCGATGATCGTGGACCTCTTGCGCAACGACCTCGGCCGCGTCGCGGCCATCGGGAGCGTCAGCGTGGACGAGTTTCCCCTGCTGCGCAGCTACGCCGGCGTCCACCACCTGATGGCCGACGTGCGCGCGCGCCTCGCGGCGGGCCGGGGCGCTGGCGATGCGCTGCTGTCCCTGTTCCCCGGCGGCTCGATCACCGGGGCGCCGAAGCTGCGCGCCATGCAGCTGATCGCGGAGCTCGAGCGCGCGGGTCGCGGCTTCTTCACCGGCTCGCTCGGCTTCCTCGACGCGCGCGGCGGCGCTTGCTTCAACATCCTGATCCGGACCCTCGAGTGGCGCGCCGATCCGGAGCGGGGGGACAGCGCGGGTCGCGTGCGCTACCAGGTCGGCGGCGGCATCACGATCGGCTCCGACGCGCTCGAGGAAGAGCGCGAGACCCTGGTGAAGGGCGCGCGGCTCGCGCGCGCGCTCGGCGTCGCGCTCGAACCCGAGGAGGTCCATGCCGACACGAGCGGTACGAACAACCGATACACGTTTGGCCGGGAGGGCGTCCGATGACCGCGGTCGAGAGCGACTGGCCCGTGTGGGTCGACGGCGCGTTCCTGCCGCAGGGCGCGCCCGCCATCGCGGCGGACGACCCCGGCTTCCTCCTGGGCATGGCGGTGTTCGACACCCTCGCCTGCAACGCAGGCCACGTGCCCTTCGTCCAGGACCACGTGGCCCGGCTCCTCGACGGGGCCCGTCGGATGGAGATCGAGGGGTTGGACACGCTCGACCCCGTGGCTGCCGTGCACGCGATGGCCGAGCACCTCGGCGCGCGCGACGCCGCGCTGCGCCTGACGGTCACGCCCGGCTCGCCGGGCGCGGGGCCGCGCCTCGTCGTGACGACGCGCCCCATGCCGGATCCTCCGGCCGAGGGCGTGCGCGTGCTCTACGTGCCGAACGCGAAGGTCGCGGAGCTCGAGCTCGAGGCCGTCAAGTCGACGAGTCGCGCGCGCAACATCTGGGCGCGGCGCGCGGCGACGGCGCGGGGCGCCTACGACGCGCTGCTCGGCACCCAGGACGGCGACGTGTCCGAGGGCACGGTGTCGAACCTGTTCGTGGTGATCGACGGCGAGCTGCGCACGCCGCCGCTGGAGCGCGGCTGCCTGCCTGGGGTCACGCGCGGCAAGGTGCTGGAGCTGGCCCACGCCGCCGAGCTCCCGTGCCGCGAGGTGCGCGTGGAGGCGGCGGACCTCCTGCGCGCGCAGGAGGCCTTTCTGACGAGCACACTCGTGCGCGTGCTTCCGATCGTCGAGGTCCTCGACCACCGCGCCGACCTCCCGCCCGGCGGGGGCCCGATCACCCGTGAGCTGGCCCGCCGGTTGACGGAACTCGAACGCGCCGGCTGACGCACGCGCCCTGTAAAGGACCGTTCCCGCCTCGGAAGCGGTCGGGGCGTTGTCCCCTGAGGCCGGAGAGGGGACTATGAGGCCGTCACTCCCTTCCCCGAATCCTCACCTGGAGGACTCCGCCATGCTCGTCTCGATCCTGCTCAGCCTGACCTGCGCCCCCGTCTCCACCCCGGCGCCGCTCCCCGCTCCGCTGCCCCTCGCGCCCGTCCTTCAGGACGAGGGCGGCGACGACGGGATCGTCGACAAGCGTCCGGAGATCGCCGAGCTGCTCGACGCCTTCAAGGGCCACATCGGCAAGCGCGGCGAGCAGGACTCGGAGGCCGTCGGGTTGATCGACCAGCTCCTCCAGGAGTGGGCCCAGTGCGGTCCGAAGGATCGGTCCTCGATCGTGAAGGGCCTTGGCAAGACCTTCGACCAGAAGCGCCAGGAGCTCGACGACGGCTTGCCGGACAACAGGCTCTACCTCGCGACCGCCACGGCCCTGGGCGAGATGGGCAAGGACGCGACGAAGGAGCTGCAGAAGTGGATCGGCAACAAGAAGCACCGCAAGGACCTCGCGCTGCAGCGCCGCCTGATCCTCTCCCTCGGCAAGACCAAGGACACGGACGCGGTCGACGACCTGCTCGACCTCTTGAACGACAAGGACAACGCGATCATCGCGGCTGCTTGCCAGGCCCTCGCCGACTTCGAGGAGGCGGACCTGAAGGTCCGCAAGGAGATCTTCAACGAGCTCCTCAAGCTCCTCACGACGACCAAGGCCATGAAGGACGGGGACATCAACGACATCCTTTCGCGCGATCGCTACGACGCGATCGCCGCGCCGATCACGACCACGCTCCAGCAACTCTCCGGCCACGACGCTCGCAAGCCCGAGGATTGGCAGCGCTGGTGGAACAAGAACAAGAAGAACGACTGGGACAAGGAAGACTGAGCGGCCGAAGTCGTCCCAGACCGGGACGCCGGCTGCCCGCATGAGCTCCCATCGCCCCGCTCCCCACGACCACGCCAGCCGCGGCCGCCTGCCGTTCCCGGGGCCGCTGCTGCTGCTGTTCCCGCTGCTCGCCTTCGCGATCGGCGTGGCGCGCCTGCAGCACCGGCGGCCCACGCCCGGCGGCTACCCCACCGCCCCGAGCCAGGGGAGTCCGCAGTCGGCGGAGGCCTGGATCGGACGGGCTGGACAGTCGCTGCGCGCGACGCTGACGCGACTGCACGCCGACGCCGATCGGCAGGCCTTCGAGACCGAGGTGCTGCGCCGACGCCTGAACCTGGGGCCCGGTGAGCCCTGGAAGCTCGAGCTGCGCTACGACCTGTCGGAGTCGGCCGCGGCCCGCGCGCTCGAGCTCTCCGCGCTCGGCGTCCGTGACGCACAGGGCCTCCGGCTGTGGTCGCCCGCTGCGCCCGCGCCGCCGCCGTCGGACGGCGTGGCGGATCCCGTCGCCGTCTGGTTCTCCCCGCCGACTCGCATCGAGCCCGGCGTCGTCGAGACGATCTTTCTGTGGGGCGAGGAGCCCGGCGGCGATGCCTTGCTGATCGGGGCAGGCAGCGGCGTGCTCCTCTGGCGCGGCTTCCACGAGCTCCCGCTCCGTGGCTCGCTGCTCGCCCGCCTCGAGGAGGAGGGCGCCGACGATCAGGGGCACGTCTTGGACCGCTCTGGGGATCCGGACGCGAAGGAACGATGAGCACTCTAGCGAGAAGCGTGGCGATCCTCGCGGTGGGGCTAGGGCTGGGACTCTGGTTCGGGCAACGGATGAGCGCGGGCGCCTCGCCGGAAGCTCCCGAAGAAGGGGGCGAGGTCGCCGTCGCGTCGGCGCCGGACACCGATCACGCGCCCGGCCTCGACGGGCTGATCGCGGCGCACGAAGCCGAGCGCACGACGTGGAACGCCGAGCGTGATGCTTTCGAAACCGAACACCTGCGGCTCGTCGGCGAGCTCGAGAACGCGCTCTCGGAGCGCGTCGCGCGCGAGGCCGAGTTCGTGCAGTTCACCTCGATGCTGAGTTCGATCGTGCCGGACGAGGCGCCGCCGGAGGTCCACGCGATCTTCGGCACGTCCCCGCCCGTCCCGGAGCCCGAGCCCGTCGTCGAACCTTCCCACGAGGAGCAGGCGCTCGCGGAGCGCAGCGCCGAGCTCGCGCGCCAGATCAAGGCGCTGCTCGTGACCGAGCGGCTGGATTCCCTGAACCTGCTCGAGGGCGGCGTGCTCGGGGACGGCTTCCTCGGCCCGGTCGTGTTTCGCACGCTCGACGAGCGCGGCCGTCCGATCGGCTCGCTGGTCGCCGATCGCCTGCGCCTCGAGGGCAGCCGAGTCGGCCGAACCCTGACGATCGTCCTCGAGGATGGGTATGAGCGCGATGGCACCTCGCGCAGGCCGTTCCCCGAAACGCCGCCGGGCGTCGAGCGCGGCGGGGTTCGACGGATCCTGCTCCAGCAGACGAACCCCGGCCCGTGGTTCGAGAGCTGCCCCGAGCTGTTCGACCCCGAAGCGCTGCAGGTCGTGCGCAACGACGGCACCTGGCGCGTCTACCTCGTGCACCGAGCGCTGAACGAGCTGCTCGAGAGCGACACGGGCCTCGGCTACTACCGCCTCGCCGGAATCGGTGGCATCGTCGGTCCAGACCTGCGCGGCGTCGAGATCGAGCAGCTCGATCGACAGGGCAATCTGATCAAGCGCCTGTTCGCCGACCGCGTCTCGATTGCGCTGGTCGATCGCGGCGTGCAGCTGACGCTGCTCGATGGCGTGCAGGTCCGCGGGGGGCGCAAGCTCGACTTCCTCGGCGGGCGCTATCGGATCTTCTTGCCGGCGGCCGACCACGCGACGTGGACGGCTGCGGGGCTCCCCGGTCTCGTGCCGAACGCCGAGTCGCCGCTGGCGACCCTCGCCGCGCGCTGAGCCGCGTCTCGACGCTGGTTTGTTCGCGCTCGGGGCTCGCCTCGGCGCTCCTCGCCCGGCACCCTGCTCGCAGCGCCATGTCCACGAGCCCCATCGACCCGTCCCTCGAGCGCGGCGCCCCGCGCGTGCTCAAGGTCTCCGAGCTGAATGAGCACCTGAAGCGCGTGCTCGGCGGGCTCGGGCGGATCGCGGTCGAGGGCGAGGTCGCGAGCCTGCGGCGCCCGGCCTCGGGCCACTTCTACTTCAACCTGAAGGATCGCCGGCGGGGCATCGAGTCGGTGCTCGGCTGCGCCATCTGGCGCAGCCAAGCGGCGCGCGCCATGAAGGACCAGCTGCGCGAGGGCGACCAGGTCGTCTGTCACGGCACGCTCGACCTCTATGCGCCGCGCGGCAGCTACTCGCTGATCGTCGACCGGGTCGAGGCCGTCGGGCTCGGCGCGCTGCTGGCGCAGCTCGAGGAGCTGAAGCGCGAGCTGGGCGCGAAGGGCTGGTTCGAGCGCAAGCGTCCGCTGCCGACTCTGCCGCGCACCATCGGCGTCGTCACGAG
>CAYGST010000004.1:0-29430 GCA_964352415.1 uncultured Planctomycetaceae bacterium
CCCTTAGCGCCCCGCATCGCGAACCGCCGCCCGCCCCGCGCCTCTCGAGCCTCCCCACCGAAGGCCCGCTCCACGCGTACACCATCGATCAACGCAGCGAGCCGCGCTCTCCAAGAGAGCGCGGCTCGCTTCGTCCAGTCGGCGAGGATCGTCACCGGCAGTCGTCACCACCGGCAGTCCTCACCACCGGCCTACAGCCCCTCGGAGCCGTCTCACTCCGTTGACACAGCCCTGAGCGCGAAGGCCGAAGGCCTGAGCTAAAAAAGCAGTGCCTCAAAGCGAAGGGCAACAAGAAGCAGGCCCGCCCCGCTCCAACTGCCCGAAACGCCTCAGCCCTGCTTCTTGTTGCCCTTCGCTTTGAGCTCGGCGACGGCCTTGCCGGAGCCCATGCCCATTTTCTTGACGCGACGACGTCCGCGGGTCGGGCCGCCGGACTTGAACTGGGACTTGGCCATGGCTGGATCTCGCTGTGAGAGGTTGAGGGGTCGTCCGAGGGCGTGGAAGCGTTCTCCCCGGTCGTGTTCGAGCCGAAGGTTGTAGCGCATGCTCCCGAGGGCGACAAGCCGTGAAGGAGGCTTCTGGGCATTCGCCAGGGTCGGCAGGGGCCCTATCGGCATCCGAACCGGCATCGAAGAGTGCCAAACGCTTCCAGGCCGACGCGCCGCGTGCCACCCTGGCGGGCCATGAACGACCCCGCAGAGGACCCGGCAGCCGACCCTGAAGCCCCTTCCGGCCCGGAGGCGCGGCTCCTCGGCCGTGACTGGATCGGACCTGCGCTGCTGGCGGCCGGGCTCGTCACGCTCGTGCGCGTGGAGGTCCTGGCGGGATTGGCCAGCGCAGACCGCGGCCTCGAGCCCGTGGCCGCCCGCTGGGCGGTCCTTGCGGACTGGCCCGCGGAGATCGTGCAGGCCGGCTTGATGGCCGCGGCCAGCTGCGCCGTCGTCTGGGGCGCGCCTCCGGCTCGCCGGCTCTTCGGGATGGGCCTCGCGATCTGCTTCCTGCTGTCGGCGCTGACCGGCTGGCCGATCGCCCCCGCCGAGGCGATCCCGACCGGCGCCGAGCCGGGCGTGGCGCCGCCGCTGCTGCTGGCGGTGGTCGCGCTCGGATTCAGCCTGAGCCTCGCGGGCACCGCGCGGCTGTGTCGCAAGCGTCCCGCGCTGGCGAGCGTGCTCGGCTCCACGCCGGTCCTGGCGGTGTGCGCGCTCGTCGGCATCGGCGGTCCGAGCTACCTCCTGCACCTGGCAGCCAGCGACGCTCCGCGCATGTCCATCCGCGACGTCGTCCTCGACCTCGGCGCCGACGCGAGCCAGTGGACGGTCGTGACCGAAGCGCCGCGCCACGCTCCGAGCAGCGCCGTGCTGAGCAGCTTCGCCGACCCGAGTCTCGTCGGCGCGGAGTTCGACACCGGCGATCGCCTCACGCTCGTCCTGCCGCCGCCGCTCACGGTCGAGTACGTCCTTCCGCCCGCAGCCGCGGGCACGCGACTGCGCGCGGCGGCGCAGCTCTCCGGTGGGCTGACCGACCGCGGCGTCGACCTGCCCGAGCGGCGCAAGCCCTCGCGCCTCGATGACCTGGGTCTCGCGTCCGCGAGCGTGCGCTTCACGCTGGAGCTCGACGGCGAGGCCGTGCTCGAGGAGACGATCGTGCACCGCGCGGACGACGGCGGCGCCGAACGAACCTGGCGTCACCTCGGCGAGGGCGGCGGAGGCATCCCCGTCGCTCCGGGCCAGCGCGTCACCCTGCGCACGGACTTCGCGGACGACGCCAGCCGCGCCGCGTTCGCGGAGCTCGGCCTCGCCTGCGGCTTCGGCGACCTCCTGCTCGAGCGCTGGGAGGACGCCCCGCGCACGCGCGCGACGCCCACCGCGCCCAACCTGCTCTTCATCACGATCGACACGCTGCGCTCGGACCGCATGAGTGGCTACGGCTATCGCAAGCCGACCACGCCGTTCCTCGACGAGCTCGCGCGCAGCGGCCTCCTGTACGAGCGCGCGTTCGCGACGTCGAGCTGGACCTGGCCTTCGACCGCGTCGCTCTTCACGGGACTCGGTCCCTACGAGCACGGCGTGCTGTCCACGAGGTCCTGCCGCCTCGACAGGGCCAACGAAACCCTGGCGGAGGTCCTTCAGCAGCGCGGCTACACGACGGCCGCGATCGCCTGCAATCCGCTGATCGATCGGTCGCGGCTGTTCGATCAGGGCTTCGAGCGCTTCGACGACGGCTCGCGCCTGCGCAAGACGGACGAGGTGCTCGGCGAGATCCTCGCGACCCTCGACCAGCTGCGCGATGTGCGCTTCTTCCTCTACCTGCACCTGGTCGATCCGCACACGCCGCATGCGCCGCTGGCAGCCGAGCTCGAGCGCCTCGGCGGCGAGGAGCCCGAGGACTTCCCGACGCGCCTCGTCGCGGGCCTCACCGTCGACGGCATGGACCACTACGCCAAGCGTCTGCTCGAGGGCGAAGACACGGACGCGAGCGGCGGCCGCCGGCCGGTCTCGATCGTCCCCGAGGAGCACGCGCGCTGGATCAGCGACCGGTACGACGCCAGCGTCGGCACCGTGGACCAGCACCTCGGCGACGTGCTGCGGCGCCTCGAGGAGCTCGGCCTCGACGACCGGACCGTGATCGCGGTGACGAGCGACCACGGCGAGGAGCTCTTCGACCACGGCGGACTCTCCCACGGCCACGCGCTGTGGCGCGAGCTCGTGCAGGTCCCGCTGATCCTCGCGGGCCCCGGCATCCCCGAGGGCGTGCGCGTGAAGACGCAGGTCTCGAACCGCCACCTAGCGCCGACCCTCGCGCAGCTCGGAGGCGCCGAGCTCGAGGCCGCGGCGGGCGGCGTCGACCTGACGAATCCGGACGCCATCGGCCGCGACGTGCTCTACCAGACGTCGAAGGGCTACTGGAACGGCCGCGGCGGGCTCGAGGTCCACGGCTGGCGCGACGACGAGTTCAGCGTGCACTACGCCCCGCAGGCCGGCCCGTGGCAACGGCCACCGGCGCCCGCCGGCGAGGCGCGCATCTTCTCGATCGAGGCGGACCGCGACGAGCGCACGAACCTGATCCGGACCGAGGGCTACGGCGCGGCGGCCGGCGAACGCATCACGGAGCTGCGCGCAGCGATCGACGCCCAGCGCGAGCGGCGACGCGGCGCGGACGTCGGCGTCGCCGGGCTGCGCGAGCTCGAGCGGCTCGGGTACACCGGAACGGACGAGGAGCCGGCCGACACGCCCCCCGAGCCCAGGAACGACGAGCCGGCGTCCGAGGACGGACGATGAGCGGCCGCCGCATCTTCGTCGGCGACGTGCAGGGCTGCCTCGAGGAGCTCGAGCTCCTGCTCGAGGAGGTGCGCTTCGACCCCGCACGCGACGAGCTTCATCCCGTCGGCGACCTCGTCAACCGCGGGCCGGACTCGCTCGGCGTGCTGCGGCTCGCGCGCTCGCTCGGCGCGGGCGGCGTGCTCGGGAACCATGACCTGCACGCGCTGCTGCGCGGCCGCGGCGAGCGCGGGCCGAAGCGGCGCGACACGCTCGACGCGCTGCTCGCCGCGCCCGATCGCGATGAGCTGCTCGCCTGGCTCGGGCGGCGCCCGCTCGTGCGCGCCTGGGACGACCTCGTCTGCGTGCACGCTGGAGTTTCGCCCATGTGGATCGATCCGGTCGTGACGCTCGAGGGGCGTGATCCGCTGGACGGCGCGCCGGAGACGGGCTTCGCCGTCGGCGTGCGCTGGTGCGATGCGAGCGGGGAGCGCCCCGAAGCCGACTGGCCGCCGCCGGGCGCGCCCTACCGGCCGTGGTACGAGTTCTGGCAGGAGCGCCCCGACGAGACGCGCACGATCGTCTTCGGCCACTGGGCGAGCGGCGGCCTCGTCGTGAAGGATCGCGTGCGCGGCCTCGACAGCGGGTGCGTCTGGGGCAAGCGCCTCAGCGCCTGGATCGCCGAGGAGGACCGCGTCGTGCAGGTCGAGGCGAAGCGCGTCTACTCGCCGACGTCGCTGCCGCGAGCCGAGAGCGGCGACGGGGAGTCGACGGGTTCGGACGGTTCAGGTTCGGATGGGCCGGGCTCGAGCGCGGACGGCTCCGGTACGTTGCCCGGCAGCGACGCGTAGACGCCCTTGCGGAAGGCGACCATGTAGCTGAAGTCGCGCGGCGCGCGGATCAGGAAGACCCCGATCAGGCGCTCCTCCGGATCGACGAAGAAGCTCGTGCCCTCGATGCCCGACCAGTGGAACGAGCCGACCGTGCCGTTCAGCGGCCCGGCGCTCTCCTCGGTCAGCACGGCGACGCCGAGGCCGAAGCCGCGCTCGCCGAGGAAGTCCTGGCGCGGCAGGCCGGCGATGCGGTCACGGGTCATGAGGCGCACGGTCTCCGGCTGGAGCAGGCGGACACCGCCAGACTCCCCCTCTCCGAGGAGCATCTCGCAGAAGGCGTGGTAGTCCATGGCGGTCGAGAAGAGGCCCCCGCCGGCGTTGCAGGCGGCAGGCTCCCGTTCCGGGACGAAGTAGGAGGCCGGCAACCGGGGCTCCGGCGGTGCGGCGCTCCCGAGGGTTCTCCGGGTGTTCCCGTTCCAGGCGATGCGCTCGCGCCGGCCACCGTCCTCGGGAACGAAGAACGCCGTGTCGACCATCCCCAGCGGTTCCAGGACGCGACGAGAGAGGATCGCGCCGAGGGTCTCCCCCTCCAATTCCTCCAGCAGCGCGCCGAGCACGTCGGTCGAACGGCCATAGCGCCACTGCGTTCCGGGGTCGAACGCAAGCGGCAGGTCGGCGATCGCACGCGATCGCTCTCGGTTGCTCGCGAACTCCCGATCGAGACCCGCCTGCTCGTAGACCGCCCGCAGCCCTCCTTCAGCGAACAGCGCGTAGCCCAAGCCCGATGTGTGCCCGAGCAGATCGGCGATCGTGACCGAGCCCGTCGCGGGTCGCGTCCCGATCAGCCGTCCCTCGTCGTCGAACTGCGCGACCTCGGGCTCTGCGAACTCGGGCAGGTAGCGATCGATCGGGTCGTTCAGTGCAAGGCGCCCCTCCTCGACGAGCTGGAGCACCGCCACGCTCACGATCGGCTTCGTCATCGAGTGGATCGGGAAGATCGTGTTCTCGGTGAGCTCGATCTCCAGCTCCGAAGCGCGAACACCGAGACCTGGACCTCTCGGTCTCCCGATCGCTGCAATCATCGCCTGGCCGAAGTCCCGCTGGACCACGGCGACGGCCCCGGCCACGAGCCAACCATCCTCGCCCTCGCTCTGCTCGATCCTCCCCTCGAGCTCCCAGCGCATGGTCTCGAGGCGAGCCAGGTGGAGAGGCTCCAGCGGCTCCTGGACCGAAGTCACGGGCGCTGCCCGACCGGCGCGACACGCTGACAGCGAAACGCCGAGCAGCGCGACGGCCAAAGCGAGTGAGAGCGAGCGCGCCCTCGGTTTCCGCCTGGACGTTCTCACGCGATCCTCCCTCCCTTCGTCCCCGCCGGTGCCCGCGACTCCGCCCCCGCCCAGGCCGCGGCGACGCCGCCGACCAGGCCCGCGAGGTGCGACTCCCAGGAGACCTGCGGCTGCCCTGGCAGGACGCTGAACACGAGACCACCGTACAGCAGCACCGTCAGCGCCGCGACGAAGAAGGACGTCCAGCTGCGGCGGTAGAAGGCGTCCGCGACCAGGAACCCGAAGTAGCCGAGCACGAGACCGCTCGCGCCGACGTGGTACTGCGGCCGGCCGAAGGCCCACACGCCGAGGCCGCCGATCAGCATCACCATCAGCGTCACGCGCACGAAGGCGCGCGTGCCGTGGGTCAGGACGAGCCACGAGAGCACGACGAGCGGGACGCTGTTGAGCGCCAGGTGCTCGGGGCTGACGTGGATGAAGGGACCGAACACGACGCCGCGCAGGCCCTCGCGCGTGCGCGGCAGGATCCCCCACGTGTGGAAGTGGTGGCCCTCGAGCACGTTCGCCAGCTCGACCATCCAGAGGAAGCCGAGGAAGCTCACGCACCAAGCGGCGCGTTCACGAAGGGGGTGCTCGGCGGCGGTCGCCATCGCGAGAGCTTAGGGCCTGGGCGCCCGTTCTTCGCGCTCCGGCCCGTTCGACGCGCGCAAGAACTCTCGCGCCAGCGCGTACTGGATCACGCTCGAGCGCAGTAGCGCCTGCGCCGGCTCCGGCGGGACCGCGCGGGATCCCCCGCTGCCCGGGGACTTCAGCCCCCGATCCGGCGCCAGGTGTCCGAGGTGAGCAGCCCCTCGGGGTCCAGCTCGCGCTTCAATGCGCGGAACTGGTCGAGGCGGCCCTCCGGATAGAAGCGCGCGGCGTCCTCCGCTCGCAGGACGAGGTCCTTCGCGAAGTAGAACTTGCCGCCCGCCGCGAGGACGATCTCCGTCATCTCGTGGCAGTGCTTCCAGAGCCGCTCGCGGTTCGAGCGCGTGACCTTGAAGTCGAGCGCGAAGCTCCAGCCGTCGAGGGCGTGGGTCAGCCAGAACGGGTCGGGCTTGTGACGCTTGAGCACGCCGAGGTAGCTGACGAAGCCGCGCTTCTGGCACAGCTCGAGCAGCTCGGTGTAGACGTCGTGGGCCGCCTCGTGCGGTACGAACGGCTGGTACTGGATCAGCCCGCGGCGCTCGCGGCGGCCGTAGGCCCACTTCCAGTTCGGCACGTAGTCGAGCAGGAAGTTGAAACCCGCGTGGGACTGGCGGTAGCCGCCCTCCATCTGCTCGACGCGACCGGCGTGGAACTTCGCCAGGTTGACGAAGCGCATCCCGAGGTCGTGGTTGAAGAGGTACAGCGCGCGCCAGACCTGCTCCTTCGGGAACACGCCGAAGATCATCGGCGGCAGCTCCTGGAAGGCGACGCGCAGGGTGTCCGCCGGGTCCGGGTCGACGCCCTCCTCGAGGTAGTTCGCCTCGTGGATGAGCCCGCGGCCGAGCTGGTCGCCGCCCGCGAAGCAGTCGATCCAGCCGACGAGGTAGTCCGCGTGCGCCTTGCGCGCCTCGATCGTCTCCATCATCTCGCGCAGCGTGCGCGTGGAGAGGCCGCGGACCTCGATCTCACCCGAGTGGATGCGCTGGGTCTTCATCCGCGCGCGGCTGAAGGTCCCGAGCATCCCGAGGCCGCCGATCGAGGCGTGGAACAGGTCCGCGTTGCGCTCGCGGTCGCAGGTCTTCAGCTCGCCGTTCGGCAGGACCAGGTCGACCTCGAGCGTGTTGTCGCCCCAGGTCCCGACCTTGTAGTTGTTCTTGCCGTGGATGTTCATTCCCAGCGCGCCGCCGGTCGTCGGGTACATCGTCCCCGAGCAGACCTTCGGCCAGTGACCGAGCGGCAGGAGGTACTTCCAGAGCTGCTCGACGGTCACGCCCGCCTCGACCTCGACGATCCCCGTCGCCGGGTCGAAGCCCTGAATCTGGTTCATGCGCGTCAGGTCGAGCACGTGGCCGTCCGTGCTGCACGACGGGTCGCCGTAGCTGCAGCCCGAGCCGCGCAGGGTCAGCGGCGTTCCGCTCCGGCGCGCGACGTCGTAGGCCGCGCGGATCTCCTCCACCGAGCGCGGCCGCAGCACGGTGTTGTAGTGGCCGACGGCCATGCCCCAGCCCTCGACGTACTCGTAGGTGCGGGCGGGGCCGGACGCGCCGCGCGGATCGTCGATCACGCTCATTGCAGTCTCAGACCGAGAGCTTGCGGAAGAAGAACGACGGGATGTTCTTGATGATCGTCATCAGGACCCACCACTGGCGCGGCACGTAGCGCACCTGCGCGCCGCTGCGCGCCGCCTTCAGGATCTGGCTCGCGGCCTCCTCGGCGGAGATCAGCCAGAAGAGGCCGTCCATGCCCTCGGTCATCGCGGTGGCGACGAAGCCCGGCTTGATCGTGACGATGCGCACGCCGTGCTCGGAGAGGCGGTTGCGCAGCGACTCCAGGTAGGTGTTCATCGCCGCTTTGGTCGTCCCGTAGACCGGCGCGCCGCGCCGGCCGCGGTCGCCGGCGACCGAGGAGATGCCGATGAACGTCCCGCGGCGCTGGCTGCGGAAGAAGTTCGCGCAGGCGTTGCCCCAGGCGATCACGCCGTCGAGGTTGACGCGGACCATCTGGAGGTCCTTGGCGGTGTCGTACTCCTGCGCTTCGACCTTGGGCATGACGCCCGCGGCGAAGACGACGAGGTCGAGGCCACCGAGCTCGCGCACGAGCTCCTCGAGCAGCGCCGGAACGGCGCCAGTGTCGGAGACGTCGTGGACGCGGGTGAGAACCTGGCCCCCGGTCTTCTCGGCGTCCTTCGCGCAGGCGGCTGCGAGCTCGGCGAGCTTGTCCTCACGCCGCGCCAGCGCGACGACGCGGTAGCCTTCGCGCGCGAGCTGCTGCACGAGCGCGGCCCCCATGCCGGAGCTGGCGCCCAGCACGAGCGCGCGTCGCTCGCCCTCGGGCACGCCCGCGAGACGCGGGGCTTTGGACTGGGGCGCGGGGGCTTCGGCGGCGTGGCTGGCGGACATCGGGCTGGCGGGAGTGGGGCGCGGAGGAGCGTTCGTTCGGTGAGTATCGGATGCGGGGCGGCGAATCCCAAGCCGGAGGCGCTGGACTCAGGAGCCGCTCGTGGCCGCTTGCACGTCCTCGGCGGCGGCGCGCGCGGCGGCTTCGCGCTCGGGCCCGACGACGTTCCGCCGGTACCAGCTCCAGACGTAGAGCGGATGCCAGAGGCTCCAGAGCATCGAGATCGAGAGCGCCCAGGCCACGCCGACCGTCGGCCAGCGCCAGGCGAGGAACGCCATCGCGGGCATGTTGATCGCCGCGCCGAGGAGCGAGACAACGATCGCGACGCGCAGCGTCCCCGTCACGAGGTAGAAGGTGTCGTTGGCGCTCGCGAAGGCAATCACGAGGTAGCCCGGCACGAGGATCAGGCAGAGCGTGAAGATCGGGTCCTGGTAGGAGTCCGGGAAGGCGACGCCGAGCATCCAGGGCAACGTCGGCATGAAGGCCAGGAGGCCGCCGCCGATCGTCAGGCCGCTGAAGAGGCTCGTGCGGAAGTAGGCGCGGCACATCTCGCGCATGTCGCGGGTGCCAGCCAGCTTCGAGAGCGCGGGCAGCGCGGTCCGGCTGATCGCCTGCATCAGCATCAGCGGCACGTTCATGATGCGCTGGGCGATCCGCAGGTAGGCCACCCATTCGGGCGAGCCGAAGCGCTGCAGCAAGAGCGCCGGGAGGATCTGCATCCCGTAGGCGTTCAGGTTCTGGGCCGCGCCGAGGCGCACGCCGATCGCGAGGCCCTTGCCGACGGGGACGCCGCGCACGTGCGCCAGGATCTCCCCGGGGCTCGGGACGAGCTCGGGGATGCGCTTGCACTCGCGCACGTAGAGCGCGGTGGCGAGCAGCGAACCGAACGCCGACGCGGTCAGGGAGCCAATCACCGGCCCGCTGAGGTCCCCGGTCAGCAGCGCGCCCATCAACACGAGGAAGACGCGCACGAGCTCGAAGGCGTTGTCCGACTGGGTCAGGGGCAGCATGCGCCGCGTGGCCTGCAGGCCCGCGTTGCAGACGACTCGCGGCAGGTCGAGAAGCGGCGTGAACGCCAGCGCGACGGCCCACAGCCCGACCTCGCGGCGCGCGTCGAGCAGCGACTCCGCGGCCCAGGGCAGCACGAAGTAGGCGACGCCGCCCACGGCCGCGCCGAGCAGCGCGTAGGCCTTGAAGAGATAGGCCAGCCAGGAGCAGGCCTCGTCGCGGTCCTTTTTCCCGAGCGCGGCCGAGACCTTGCTGACGGTCACCTGCACGAGCCCGAGGTTGACGAGGAACCACAGCGACGAGTACAGCGAGATGGCGACGTAGAACTCGCCCTGGCGGCGCGCACCGAGCAGGAAGGCCAGCCCGACCGCGCTCGCGAAGTTGCCGCCGGCGACCAGCATGGCGCCGATCTGCAGCGTGCTGGTGTCGCGCAGGAACTGGTTCGCGACCAGCGTGCGAAGCTTTGCGAGGAGGCGAGCCTTCACGGCCGCACGAGCGTCAGCGCCCCTCCGGCACGAAGACGATGTCCTGGACCTTGTCCATGTCCGACAGGTCGACCTTCTTGTAGCCGAGCGCGTAGAGCCGCTCGACGACGGCGAGCTGGTCCTCCCAGAACGGGTGGTACTCCTCGCTCATCAGCTCGCACATCAGGACCGGCAGCGGGTCGCAGGTCGCGAGGAAGTCGAGCATGCCGCTGAGCACGCGGTAGTCGAAGCCCTCGGTGTCCGTCTTGACGAAGTCCACGCGCTCGATGCCCTGCTTGCGGGCGAACTCGTCGAAGACCTCGAGGCGCACGGTCTCCTCCACGTGGTCGGGCTTGTCGACCACCTCGGAGACTTCGCGCTTGTCGAACATCAGCTCGTGCACGAGCGAGTTGCCGCCGGGGTTGTAGCGCGCCTTGTAGATCGTCGCGGTGCCCGGTTCGTGGGCGAGGCCGAAGTTCTGGATGTGCACGCGGTCGTCGCCGGCGAAGCGCTCGCTGCAGCGCTCGAACAGCTCCGCGACCGGCTCGAACAGGTAGCCGCGCCCGGCGGGCCGGCCCGCGAGCAGCGCCTCGGAGAACAGCCCGAGGTTCGCGCCGACGTCGACGAAGACCGGCGCCTCGGGCAGGAGCGGAAAGATCTTCTGCAGGTCCTCGGCGATCGTCACGCGATGCTTCGCCTCCCAGGCCTCCAGGTCGGCGTGCTTGCCCCCGCCGAGCCGGCGCAGGAGCTGATCGAGGAGGGGAATGCGCATGGATCGGGGACGGCGGTCGCGGTGCGGGGGGCGGCGGGGAGCGGCTTGTATCGGCGCCCGGCGCCCGCGATCTCCAGCCCTTCGCGAGTCTAGGGTGTGCTCCTGGGGCCTGGGAGGCCGAAGGGCCGGACTTTCCACGCCGTGGGATGGTCCCCCGGAGCCCGGGTCACTCGGGCGCGCCGTTCAGCCCCCGCTCGGCAGCTCGAGCAGCAGCACACGGCGCGCGGGAAGGTTCAGGCGCACCGGCTCGCCGCGACGCACCTCGATGGGCGCCGCCTCCGCGGCTCCTCGCAGCGTGCCGCGCACCTCCGCTGCGAACTCGAGGCCGTAGGCCGCGTAGCGCCCGAGGTCGAGGTCGACCTCCAGCTCCGCCGTCTGCTCGCCGAGGTTCACGAAGAACACGCCGAGCCGCTCCCCCGACTGCCAGGCGTGACAGAGCACCTGCGGCACGGAGTGACTGCCTCTCGCGGACGAGAAGCGCAGCGAGTTGGGCTTCCCGCCCCAGTCGATGTTGTTGTAGTAGCTGTAGTCGAGAAAGACGCGCGCGAACGGCAGCTCAGGCGACGGCAGCATCCGCCCGTAGGCCAGGAAGTCCGTGCCGAACTCCGTGCGCGCCGCGGCCAGGTCGCGCAGGAACGCGCCCTTGGCCGGGTCGTAGGCCTCGTTGCCGTCCTCGCCCTCTTCGAGCCACTCGAACGCGTCGCGCGCCTTGTAGTGCAGCATCCCGACCCGCGACATCCCGGGGAAGCGCTCCGCCGGCGCGAACTCGTTGTTCAGCTCGAAGATGCCGCCGGCCAGGACGACGCGCGCGGCCATCCAGTAGAAGAGGTCGCCGATGCGCTCGCTGAGCTTGCCGCAGCCGTCGAGCGTGACGGGCGCGTAGTCGTGGTAGAGGTAGCTGAACACCGGCACGGTCTCGACCAGGCCCTTCAGCTGCAGCCCGCGGTAGAAGCCGCCCTCGAGCCCGCCCATGAAGCCGGCGCCGTTGCGCGACTGGTAGTAGTCGAAGCGGTCGAGCAGGCCCTCGTGCATCAGCTCGACCCCGATCGGCACGTAGCGGCCGCAGGACTCCGACAGGGCCCGCTGCGTCCCCGCGTAGAGCTCGCGGTAACCGTCGTTCATCCAGCGCCCGCGCCCCGGCGGGTGACCGTGCTCTTGGTTCATGCACCCGAGCTCGCGGTTCGGCGCGGAGGCGTCGCAGTAGAACGAGGCCGCGCCCGTGTCGGCCAGCGCGCGCACGGCGCGCTGCGCGTGGATGTGCTGCCACAGGTCGCTCTGCGGGCAGGCCTCGGGCGTCTCGCGCAGCACGACTCCCACCATCTTGCGCCCGACCTCGTGCGCCATCACGCGCGAGAGGAAGCTGGTACGCAGGTCGGCCAGGAAGATGGCGAACACGTCGCCGCCCCCTTCGATGGCCGCCGCGTTGCGCGAATCGATCGCGAACTCGACGTCCACGGGGTCGTCCCCTCGCCCCTGTTCACCCAGCGCGTCGAAGCCAGCCACGTGCAGCACGCTGGCGTCGATCAGCTCGCCGTAGGCCCGGTACCACGCGGACTGGTCGACCGTCGCCGACGTCCCGAAGGTCGCGAGGCCGACGTCCTCGAACAGCCAGCGCGCGCGCTCGTCCTCCGGCCTGGAGGCGCGCGGTCCGCGCTCGACGCACCACGGCGCGGTCACCGCCCAGCGGCGGTAGTGGTCCGCCGCTTCGTACCAGTCCCCCGTCGTGTTCGCGCCGATCACGATCGGGTAGTCCAGCTCCATGCCCACTCCGGGCCGCTCGTCCCAGGAGAACGCGCTCCACCCGAGCCCGAGTGCGCCGCCGCTGAGCGGCATCGTCAGCGCCTTCTCGGTCACGTGCGGATCGAAGGCGGCGAAGAAGAACCCGCCGCTGCCCTGGGAGTAGTAGTCGACCAGCTGGTGCGTCATCCCGTTGTAGGCCTGCGGGTAGAGCGCGTCGGCCATCGGGTTGTGCGGGATGTCCAGCGTCGAGGCGGGGTCGCGCACCAGCATCCCGCGCACGAAGGGGTGCACGAGCACGTCGTCCTTGGCCGTCTCCCCCAGCGTGTTCAGGCGGCGTAGCGTCGGGTAGTCGAGGCGCCGGATGCCGCGCGTGCCGTCGTTCATGACGCGCGGCCAGAGCTTCACGAGGGCGCCTCCCTCCGCCAGCTCGGCGCGCACCTCCACGCGCACGCCGTCCGTGTAGTCCCACTCGAGCCGCAGCGACTGCTTCTCGGACGTGTCTTCGAGGAGCGCGTAGCGGAACGCCTGCGTTCGCGGCGCCGCCTGTCCGACCAGCCCGACCCGCGGCGGCCCGCTGAGACTTCCCTCGGGCGGCAGCAGCGCCAGGTCCGCCGCCAGGTTGTCGATCGCCAGCAGCTCGCCGGACGCTCGCGAGAACGAGACGCGCAGGACGTCGCTCTCGAGCACGAGCCGGTCGTCGCGCTCGATTCCCTGGGCCGCGGCTGGAGCGCCCGCGAGGCCGAGCACGAGCGCCGTCGCGGCGACGAAGCCGGGCCCACTTCGAAGCCAGCGGAGGCGCGGGAGCGCGAGGAAGGAGCGAGCCATGGCCGCCTAGCCGACCCGACCGCCGTCCGCCTCGCAAGGGGCGGCCTCAACGGGAATCCGCGCAGCCCACACGACGGAGGCGAACACGACGCCCGCGCCGGTGAGCTGCCACGGCCCGAGACCGACGCCGTAGACGCCCCACTCGAACCCGGAGGCGAAGATCGGTTCGAGCGCGAAGATCACGGCGGCGACCTCGGCGCGCACGCGCGCCTGCCCCCAGGTCATCAGCCCGAGGGCGAAGGTCGTGCAGACGATGCCCGTCACCACCACGCCCCGGGTGAGGCCAGGCCACGACTCGGGGATCTCGACGGGCACGAAGAGCAGCGCGAGCCCCGCGATCAGCGCCACCCCCGCGATCTGGCCGACCGCGACGATGCTCGTGGGCGCGCGGCGCGTGACCGCCTCCAGTAAGAGGATCTCGAGCGCGAAGGCGCAGGCCGATAGCAGCGTCAGGCCATCGCCGAGGTTCGGCGCGAGCGTGCCGCCGGGCGCCAGGACGAGCCCGATGCCGAGCGTCGCGACGAGCGACGCCCCGAGGTGCACGGGGCTCGGGCGGCGCCGGTGCCAGAGCGCGGCGAAGAGCGGCACCAGCGGCACGCTCAGCACGGTGAGGAACGCGCTGCGCCCCGCCGTCGTGTACTTCAGGCCCCAGGTCTGCAGGTAGAACCCGACGAAGAGCAGCGCGCCGACGCCGAGGCTGAGCCCCCACGCGCGCGCCCCGGCGGTGCGCGTTGCGTCACGCAGCACCCCGGCGAGCGGCAGGAAGGCCAGCGTCGCGAGCGAGAAACGCAGGAACAGAAAGAGCAGCAGCTGCCCCTGAGTGCGCCCCTCGACGACGTCGCCGACGAGCGGGAACGAGATGCCCCACAGCGCCGTCGTCAGGACGAGCGCGAGCACGCCCCGGGAGCGGTCGGTGCCCATGGGCGCTAGGCGCCGGCCTCGAAGGCCTCGACGGCGGCGCGCAGCTCGGCGGAGGTCGTCGTCTTCGCGCGCCGCGCGCCGTCCCACGACACGAGCAGGACCTCGGCCTCGGCCAGCACCACGCCGCCGTCCGGGTCGAGAATGCGCGCGTACTGGCGAATGGAGCTCCCGCCCATCTCCACGGTCTTCAGCTCGAGTTCGACCTCCGCGCCGCCGCGGCCCGGCGACAGGAAGCGCAGGTTCGTCTGCATCAGGACGAACGGGAACTCGTTGCGCTCGAGCAGACCGAGGTCCGAAAAGTACTGGTGACGCGCCTCCTCGAGCAGAGTGAGGTACACCGAGTTGTTGACGACGCCCTGCAGGTCCTCGTCGCACCAGCGCGTCCGCCTGCGCGTGCGGAAGCGAAAGGATTCGGACGCGGGAATTGCGGGGATCTCCATGACCGGCACACTACAGGCCCCCGAACCGGGCGCAAGAGCGCCCCGCGAAGCCCCATGCCCGAGCCTCTCTCCGACTCCGCCCCCCAAGACGACGCCAAGAACGACGCCGTCGCGCCGGGCGACCCGCGTAGTGGTGAAGCCCCCACCGTCGCGCACTGGGAGACGCTCTCCAGCGAGCGCGCCGACTGGATGATCCTCTTCCGTCCGCGCTACGACATGACGGTCCACCCGCGCACGGGGGAGCACTTCAAGCGGCTCGTGCTCGAGACGCCCGACTGGGTCAACGTCGTCGCGCGCACGACGGACGGCCGCTACGTGTTCGTCGAACAGTACCGCTTCGGCACGCGCACGCTGACCCAGGAGCTGCCGGGCGGCATGGTCGACCCGGGCGAGGAGCACGGCGTCGCGGCCCGTCGCGAGCTGCGCGAAGAGACGGGCTTCACATCGGAGCGCTGGACCTACCTGGGCTGCGTGCAGCCGAACCCCGCGTTCCACGACAACCACTGCCACCACTGGCTCGCCGAGGACGCGCGCCTGAGCGAGCCCCAGGAGCTCGACAGCGGCGAGGACATCGCCGTGCGGCTCCTGCACGAGCCCGCGATCCACGCCGGCATCCGCTCCGGCCTCATCGGCCACTCGCTGGTTCAGACGGCGCTCGCGCGCGCGCTCGACCTGCGGCAGAACCGGTGACCCGGGCCTGAGCCGGGACTACTGCGAGCCATGCGTACCCACCGGGCCCTCCTGCGCACGCTGCTCGCGCTCGTCGTCGTCACGTCAAAGGCGCTCGCCGGCGGCCAGCTCGTCTACGTCGCGAAGGACATCGTGCAGGACCCCGCGCTCGCGGCGCGGCTCGCGACCTACGGCGGCGACGACGCGCAGCGCTTCGTCCTCCGGCTCACGGGCGAGGAGCAGGTGGACGGCGTCGACTGGTGCCTCGCCCCGGAGTCCGACGCGGTCGACGACGTCGACCTGACGCGCCGCCTGCGCGCGGCCGACGTGCTCGTGCTGCAGGGCGGCCAGTTCATGGAGTGGTACGACACCGTGTATCCGCCCGGTCGCCGCACGCGACTCGCCCGCGCGCTGCAGGACTTCGTCCAGACCTCCAAGCCCATTGTCGCGTACGGCGGCGCGTGCGCGTTCCTCTCGGGCGGTGTCTCGGTGCCCGTCGAAGCGCTGCGCAAGCCCGAGCGCAATCCGCGCCGCACGGGCGCCTTCCGCGCCCGCGTCGCGCTCGGCGTCGGAGCGCGCGCGATGTTCGACGCCGACACGTGGAGCGAAGGTTCGCCGCTGCGCCTCGTGCGCGCCCTGCACTCGACGCACCTCGACCACGGCTTCTACTTCCTCGGCGACGTCGCGCTCGAGCTGCAGCGCGACCCGCCACAGCTGCGCGTCCTCGGGCCGGGCGAAGTGCTCGCTTTCGACCTGGGTCGCGCTCGTCGCCAGCGAACGGGCGTCGACCACGCGCGGCTCGCGCGCCTCGTCGATGGCGACATCTGGGGACTCGCCAACGATCGCGTCGAGCTGAGCGAGGCCCGCGAGCGCCATCCGGATCCGGCCGTCGGCCCCGACGAGGTCGAAGGCCCGGAGCTCGCGCCCACCGGAGCCGCGCTCGCCAGCTGGCTGGCCCAGCACGCCGCCGCCCCGAGGCGGGCCTCGATCCGCCGCCTGGCCGCGGGCGCGCCGGACCGCTCCGTGCCGCACGGCGCTGCGGTGCGCTGGTCGCTGGGATGGGACTCCGGCGCCGCGGGCTGGGCCCCGACCACAGCGTCCTCCCGGGACACCTGGGTCGGGATCCCCTTCACCTGCGACTGGCGCGCGCGCTAGTCGCCTCGCTCCGAAGCTCGCGGGCACGGGTGCGACAGGGGTGGCCCGCGGCGGCGCGCCGAAGCGGGGCTTCGGAAAGGCCCCGGTCCGGCGCGAGTCCGGTCCGCAGCGCGGCTAAGATCGCCCCCGATGGTGGAGCGGCGATCAGCGACAGAGCCCCGAGGAGTGTCCCCGAACGGGACGCCGCCGATCGTGATCATCGGCGGCGGCATCGCAGGGGCGGCGACCGCCTGGGCCCTGGCGGAGGCCGGCCCCGGCGAGGTCACGGTGCTGGAGCGCGAGACCCAGCTCGGCGCCCACGCGACCTCGCAGAACGCGAGCATCCTGCGAACGCTCACCGAGCACGCCGCGACCACGCGTCTGGCGCTCGAGACGGCCGTGTTCCTGAGCGCGCCGCCGGTCGGCTTCAGCCCGGTCCCCCTTCTCGACCAGGTCGGCCTCGTGCTCGTCCCCGCGCAGCAGGACGCCCCCCACATCGCCGCCTGGCGCGCCTCGAAGGCCGCGGGAACGGTTCGCGCGATCGACGCCGCGGAGCTCGAGTCGCTCGCGCCCCACGTCGCCTGGAGCGGACGCGCGGCGACGCGCGGCGCCCTGCACGTCTCGGACGAAGGACACATCGACACGTCGGCGCTGCTCGACGGCCTCGTGCGCTCGGCGCGCATGCGCGGCGTCCGCTTTCGCACCGGGGCGGAGGTCTCCGCGATCGAGCGCTCGCCCGAGGGCCGCGTCCTCGGCGTGCGCCTCGCCAGCGGCGAGCGCCTCCTCGCGAGCCGCGTCGTGATCGCCGCCGGGGGCTGGGCGGGCCCGCTCGCGCGCGCGGCGGGCTCCGCGCTCGAGTTCGAACCGCGCCGCAGGCACCTGCTCGTCACCGCGCCCACGGGCTCCGTGGACAGGCGCTGGCCGATCGTCTGGTCCGAACGCGACGGCTTCTACGTGCGACCGGAGAGCGGAGGCCTGATGCTCTGCGCCTGCGACCAGGACGTGGTCGCTCCGGACGAGTGCCGCGCGCTGCCCGAGGTTCGCGAACAGGTCGCGCGCACGGCCGCGCGCTGCCTCGTCGGCTTCGACGACGCCCCCGTCGCGCACTTCTGGGCCGGGCTGCGCACCTTCACCTCCGATGACGAGTTCGCCATCGGACCGGACCCCGACGTCGAGGGCCTGTTCTGGGTCGCCGGACTCGGCGGTCACGGCATGAGCACGTCGATCGGAGTCGGGAGACTGGCCGCCGCGCTCCTGCGCAGCGCGCCCGTGGACGCCGAGCTCGCACGCGCGCTCAGCCCCGCTCGGCTCGCGGCGACCGAGCGACCCGCGCTGCGCACCCTCGCCCCGAGCGCGAGCGACAGCGCCGGCGTCTGAGTCGGCGTCTGAGTCGGCGGGGCGCCCGCGACGCTCCGGCTCGACACGTGCGCAAGCGCGGCCCTCTCAGCTCGCGCGGTCGAGCGCGAGGTCCTTCAGCCCCTTGAGGTCGGTCTTGCCCGTCCCGAGCTTCGGGAGGTCCTCGACCTCGAAGTACTGATCGCCGCGCGGCTGGAAGAGCGCAGGGAGCGCGCTCGCACGCACCGCTTCGACCAGCGCGGAGCGCTCGAAGGGCAGCGCCGTGTGCAGCACGACGAGCCGCTCGCCCTTGCGGTCGTCGGGAACGGCGGTGACCGCGATCTGCGGCGCGTCCTCGGAGGCGACGCCGGCGGACTCCGAGAGGGCTGCGACGAGCTCGACGAGGACCTCCTCGATGCGCCCCTGCGGCACCATCTCGCCGCCGATCTTCGAGAAGCGCGAGCGGCGATCCGTGAGGGTCAAGAAGCCGTCCCGGTCGAGACGGCCGACGTCGCCGGTGTCGTACCAGCCATCGCGCAGCACCTCGCGCGTCCGAGCGGGGTCGTCCAGGTAGCCGGCCATCACGTTCGGTCCCGTGACGAACACGCTGCCTTCGGCGTCGAGCGGCAACTCATCACCGGTGTCCGGATCGAGAACGCGCACCGACACTCCCGGCAAGGGCCGGCCCACGCTGCCCGGGCGCGCCGCCGCGTCGCCGCCGCTGCCCGCCGACGGCAAGTTCACGGCGACGCAGGGCGAAAGTTCCGTGCAGCCATAGCCCTCGAGGAGTGGAGTGCCGTACTTCGCCTCGAACGCGTCGCCCAGGCGCGGCTGGAGGCGCTCGGCGCCCGTGACGGCGAGCCGCAGGCTGGCGAAGGCGGACGCGGGGATGCGGCGCATCCAGGCCTGGTAGAAGGTCGGCGTGGCGAGCGAGATCGTGACGCCGTTCGCCTCGGCGAGCTCGCCGATCGTCTGCGCGTCGGTCGGGCGGTTGTGATAGACGGCGGCCGCGCCGCCGAGCAGCGGCGCCCACAGCGTGGCCGCGTGGCCGAAGCTGTGGAAGAACGGCAGCACGCCGAGGATGCGATCCGCGGGCGTCAGCGCCATGGCCTGGATCATCGCGTCGACGTTCGAGAGCACGTTGCGGTGCGTCAGGACGACGCCCTTCGGCGCGCCCGTGCTGCCCGAGGAGAAGAGAATCGTGGCCGTCGAATCCGGCGAGAGGCCCGGACGCACCAGGCGCACGAGCAGCCAGGCGGGCAGGCGCGCGAAGAGCGCCGCGCGCAGCTTGTCGAAGGTCGTGAGGACCTCGGCCAGCCGCTCCAGCCAGACGGTGCCGTCGCCAGCGAGCGGCGGCTCCTCGTCCAGGGCGCGCAGGAACTTCGGCGAGGTGACGACGTGTCGCAGTCCGGCGCTCGCGATCGGATGAGCGAGCTCGGCGGCGCCGAGGGAGTAGTTGAGCTGGATCGGGACCTTGCCCGCCAGGACGACGCCGAGGTGCGCCGCGGCGGCCGGGGCGCCGGGCGGCAGCATCAGGCCGATGCGCTCGTCGTCGCGGAAGTGGCGCCGGAACGCGCTGCGTAGCGCGAGGGACCTCGTCAGGAGCTGCCCATAGGTCAGTCGCGCGCCGCTGCTGTCGACGATCGCGGTGCGCCGCCGGTGCTTGCGCGCCGAGCGCAGGAAGCGCGTGGCCAGGTCGCCGCTCGCGCCGCGCCGCGTCGCGGCGATCAGCTCCTGCACGCGGTTGCGCACCAGCCACGCGGGCGCGTCCGCGGGCAGCGCTTCCCCGACGTCGACGGTCACGGACTGGCTGAAGTTGCGGGGCCGCTTCCAGAAGAAGCGCCCGCGCTCGAAGCTGAAGAGGCTGCCCCAGACGCCGTCGAGCGCGACGGGCAGGATCGGCGTGTCCGCCTTGCGAGCGATGCGCTCGAGACCGCGCCGGAAGCCGCCGAGGCTGCCGGTCCGCGAGATGTGCCCCTCGGCGAAGATGCAGACCAGCTCGCCGTCGCGCAGGAGCTGCGCGGCGTACTCGATCGACGCCTGCTTCTGTTCGTGCGTGTCCTGCGAGGAGACAGGGATCGCGCCCATCCGGTGACAGAAGCGCCCGACCAGCGGAAGGTCGAAGAACGGCCGGTACATCATGAAGCGCACCGGGCGATCGAGCGCGGCCGAGACCAAGAAGGCGTCGACGAACGAGAGGTGGTTCGAGACCAGCAGCGCGCCGCCGCGACGCGGGACGTTCTCGATGCCGTCCGTGCGGATGCGGTAGACGACGCGGATGAACAGCGCGAGCCAGAAGCGCAGCGCGAACTCCGCCGTGTAGAACGTCGAGCCGGCCGCGAAGACCAGGGTCAGCCCGCCCAGCGCGGCCATCATCTGCGGCGGCTCGAGGGCCAGCGTGCCGTGCAAGAGGCCGTAGACGCCGGCGGCAAGGAAGATGCCCACGAAGTCGAGCACCTCGGACAGGCCGAGCACCGAACCGCGCTCCTCTGGCGCGGGCAGGTGCTGGATGAGCGCGCGGATCGGCACGCCGAAGACGCCAGCGGAGACGCCCGCCGCGAACAGGCAGGTGCGCAGCCAGCCGAGCGATTCGGGTCCGGCGAGCACCGCCAGGGTCGCCACCGCGAGGCCGCCGAGGCCCGCAGGGATCAGGCCGCTCTCGATCCGGTCGCCGGAGAGCCGGCCGGCGAGCATCGACCCCGCGGCGATGCCGAGCGACACGATCGCCAGCAGGATCGCGATGCCGGCGCGGCTGAGCTCCATCCACACGCCGTACTGATTGATCACCAGCATGAGCACGGCGCCGACGTGGAAGAACAGCGCGCTCGCGATCAGCGACAGGACGAGCGCGCGCTGGCCCCGGATCGTGCTCCACTGCCGCCGCACCTCGCGAATGGGGTTGGCGCGGATCGGGCGGCCCGGGGCGCGCGCGGGGAGCGGCTGCAGGAACAGGCTCGACGCGAAGCCGACGCCGGAGATCAGCGTGAACACGCCGGCCGCTGTCAAGAGCGAGCCCTCGAACTGCTCCAGCAGCGTCGTGCCGAGCGCGGTACCGAGGACGATGGCGACGTTGGTCGTCATCTGGATGATCCCGTTGGCCCGCGACAGGTCACGGGGCTCCGTCAGCTCGGGGATCGAGCCGTACTTGCTGGGACCGAAGAAGGTGCTCTGGAGCCCCATCAGGAACAGCACGACGAGCAGCAGCTCGTAGCGCTGCATGACGAGGGCGAGGCCTCCGAGCGCCATGACCAGCACCTCGCCGAGGTTCGCCGCGACCATCACGTTGCGCTTGCTGAAGCGGTCCGCGACCGAGCCGCCCAGCACGCCGAACAGGACGAACGGCACCGAGAAGGCCGCGAGCGCCAGGGACTGGCCCCACTGGCCGACCCACTCCGCCTCGGCGATCCACGGCAGCGCCGTCGAGACCGAGAGCAGCAGCACGAGCTGTTTGAAGGCGTTGTCGTTGAACGCTCCCAGGAACTGGGTCAGCGTCAGCGCGGAGAACGAGCGGTTGCGGAAGAGATGCAGCAAGGGAGCCTCCCCAGGGGTCAGAACTCTATCAGCATCGTCCGTATCCCCTAGCGGCGCCCGGAATCGCTCCCGACCCTATCGATTCGCGCTACTTATCGACGGCGGACGAGCCTCAGCTCGCCTGCCGATCCTCGGCGGCCGCTTCGGCGCCTTCCAGCGTCTCCACGCGGGTGACCTCCTCGCCGTCGCTGGTGAGTCGCACGGCCTGGCCGTCCGCCTGCGTCGCGAGGTGGCACGGACGCTTCCAGAGCTGCGCGACCTGCTTGAGGGTCTCCCCCGCCTGGTCGAGCTGCAGCTCGCGGCCGTCGAAGCGGTGGACCAGCAGGAGCTCCTCGCGCCCCTCGAAGTCGCGCTCGACCAGCTCGATCTGCGGCGCGCCGCCGCCGGCCATCGAGGCCAGCAGCTCGGCCTTGATCGCCTGCCAGTCGCGGTCCGCGACCTCCATGCGACCCGTCCGCGGGTTCCGGTTGTAGAGGAACAGACTGGAGCGCCGAGCGAACTCCTCGTCGACGACGGTGTCGATGAAGGACACGTCGTTGTGCGTGGCCCGCAGCCGGAAGAGGTCCATGCCCTTCTCCTCGGCGTAGCGGAAGAGGTCGATGCCGAGCTTGTACGGGTTGAGCTGGCCGGGCTGCGACGCGGTCGCGCCGCTGTGGCAGTCCGCGAAGTCGACGATCTCGGAGGCGTCGACGAGGGAGCGCGTCATGATCCGGCTGTGCCAGAACGAGGCCCAGCCCTCGTTCATGATCTTCGTCATCCGCTGCGGGACGAAGTAGTAGGCCTCGCTGCGCACGACCTCGAGGATGTCGCGCTGCCACTCGGAGAGCTCGGCGTGCTTCGCGAGGAAGCCCAGCACGTCGAGGGTCGGCGTGCCGCTGGGCGGCGCGACCTCCAATTCGTCCGGCTCGGGGCGCTCGCCGGAGACCGCGCGGAAGGAGCGCCGCGCGCGTTCGAGCGGGCTCACGACGCGCCGCGCAGGCGCCTTGCTCTTGCGCAACTCGCGCAGGGGCAGGTACGGATCGATCAGGTTGTCCAGCGCCAGCGCCGCGTCGAGGAAACGCTCGACCTCCTCCTGTCCGTAGCGCTCGATGTAGCGACGGATGCGGCTGCCGTGGTCCGCCATCCCGTCCACCATGTGGCGGTTGGTCGGCTGGAACCAGATGTTGTGCTTGAAGAAGTCCGCGTGCCCGAAGACGTGCGCCATGACCAGCTTCTGCTCCATCGGCGTGTTGGAGCGAACCAGGTAGGCGTAGGTCGGATCGCTGTTGATGACGAGCTCGTAGATCTTCGAGAGCCCCCAGGCGTAGCCCTTGTCGAGGCGCTCGAACTCCATCCCGAAGCGCCACGACGGATAGCGCACGGGGAAGCCGGTGTAGGCCGCGAGCGCGTTCACGTCGCGCGCGTCGAGCAGCTCGAAGATCACCTGGTAGAAGTCGAGGCCCGCGGAGCGCGCGATCTCCTCGATCTCGAGGTTCATGCGGCGCAGCTCGGGCGGCAGGGGCTCGGTGCGGACCATCAGACGCCCCTCCCGAGGAAGGCCTTGATCGCCGTCGGAATGCCATCGCGGTCCTCGACCGAGGCGGTGACGAGCCGGTCCTCGTGCGCCAGCGCGCCGTCGAGGTCCTTCATGAACTGGCCCGAGCCGTAGGCGCTCTTGACCTGCCCATAGCAGAACTGGTTGACGCGCGGGAGCAGCTCGTCGCGCAGCAGCCCGACGCAGCGCTCGGTGTCGCGCGCGGACCAGTTGTCGCCGTCCGAGTAGTGGAACGGGTAGATGTTCCACTCCTCCGGCCGGTACTTCTCGAGGATCTGCTCGAGCAGCAGCTCGTAGGCCGAGGAGATCTTGGTCCCGCCCGACTCGCGCAGGTGGAAGAACGTGTCCTGGTCGACGACGCGCGCCACGGCGTCGTGGACGATGTAGACGACCTCGAGGTTCGTGTACTGACTGCGCAGCCAGGTGTCGATCCAGAACGCCTTGATGCGCACCACGTCCTTCTGCTCGCGCCCCATCGAGCCCGAGACGTCCATCACGTGGAAGATCACCGCCGAGCTCTCCGGCTTCGGCGCGGGCTTCTGGTGGCGAATGCGCTCGTCGTCGTGGATCGGGATGACCTTCGGATCGAAGGGGTCCCACTCGCCCGCGGCGATCGTGCGGCGCAGCGCGCGGTCGTAGGTCCTGCGGAAGTGGCGCAGCGACTTCGGGCCCGTGGTGCGGATGCCGGTGTAGCGGCCGCCCTCCGCGCAGAGCAGCCGATCGCCGCGCGGCTCGATGTTGGGCAGCTCCAGCTCGTCGCCGAGCATCTCCGCGAGCTCCGCGAGGTCGACGTCGACCTCGAGGATGTGGCTGCCCGCCTGGTCGCCCGCGCTGCCAGCGCCTTCGCCTTCCTGCGGATCACCGTCGACGGGGTCGCCTTCTTCACCTGGCCCCTGACCGACCCCCTGCTTCGAGTTGTCTCCGAAGCGGAAGCGCGGCAGCTCGATCTGCGGAATCGGGATCGAGACCGACTTGTCACCGCGCCGCCCGAGCAGCTCGGTGCTCGAGAGGTACTTGCGCAGGTCCTTCCGCAGTCGCCCACGGACGATCTCGCGGAAGCGCGCCCGATCTCGTTCGATCCGGTGCATGGACCTAGGCGGCCTCGACGCCGTCGCCGTCCGCGGTGGAGTCGCCCCGGGCGAAGAGCCCGGCGACGTGGTGCAGCACCTCGTCCGCGGCGAGCTCGTCGTAGCCGAACTCGCGGCAGAGGCGATCGCGGATGACGGAGATCTTCTCCTGGGTGTCCGGATCGACGACGGTCGAGACGAGGCTCGTGAGCTGAATCGAGTCGCGGCGGTCCTCGAACATCTTCAGCTCGAGGGCGCGCCGCAGGCGCTCGTTCTCCCGGTAGTCGAAGGTCTCACCCTCGAGGTGCACGGCGGCGATGTAGTTCATCAGCTCGTGCCGGAAGTCGTCCTTGCGGCTCTCCGGGATGCTGATCTTCTCCTCGATCGAGCGCATCAGCCGCTCGTCGGGCTCCTTCTCGCGGCCGCCTGTGTCGACGACCATCTCGGAGGTGACGTAGGCCTTGACGTTGTCGATGTACTTGCTGCAGAGCCGGTCGATCGCCTCCTGGTCGGCGGCGATCGCGATCTGGACCTCGCGCTTGATGATCTCCTCGTAGGCCTCACGGGCGACGTGGAGCAGCTGGCGGTAGCGCGTGCGCGTCTCCTCGCTGGAGATCAGGCTGTGGTGGCGCAGGCCGGTCTCGAGGGCGTCGAGGATGTCGAGGCCGTTGATGACGGGCCGGTCCGACACCAGGCAGCTCGCGATCGAGTCCTGCACGTATCGGGGACTGATGCCCTCCATGCCCTCGCGCTCGGAGGAGGCCTTCATCTCGCGCACGTTCTCCCGGGTGAAGCCCGAGATCGTCTCGCCCGCGTAGAGCTTCGCCTTCTGCAGCAGGGTCAGGTTCGGGTGCGACGGCTCGTCGAGGCGCGTCAGGACGGCCCACAGCGCGGCCACCTCGAGGGTGTGCGGCGCGGCCGAGCGGGCGCGGCTCTCCTTGCTGCGGAACTGGCGCCGGTAGATGCGCACCTCGTCCTCGGCCGAGAGGTTGTACGGGATGTCGATCTTGATGGTCCGGTCGCGGAAGGCCTCCATCAGGTCGTTCGACTGGAGCTTCTTGTACTCCGGCTCGTTCGTGTGCCCGATGATGACCTCGTCGATGGACGTCTGCGCGAACTTGCGCGGCTTGATCGAGTGCTCCTGGGTCGCCCCGAGCAGGTCGTAGAGGAACGCGACGTCGAGCTTCAACACCTCGACGAACTCGAGCAGACCACGATTCGCGATGTTGAACTCGCCGTCGAAGTTGAAGGCCCTGGGGTCCGAGTCCGAGCCGTACTCCGCGATCTTGCGGTAGTTCAGGTCGCCCGTCAGCTCGGTCGAGTCCTGGTTCTTCTCGTCCTTCGGCTGGAAGGTGCCGATGCCGACGCGGTCCGACTCCGAGAGCACCAGACGGCGCACGCGGACGTGCGACATGACCTGGTGCCAGTCGCCGTCGTAGCGCTCCATCAGGAGCTTGTAGTAGTAGCGGCTGACCGGGTCGAGCTCGCCCTCGATGGCGAGCTGGTACTCGGCGCGCGCCGTGTCGTTCATGCGGCGAAGGATCTCATCGCGCGAGCCCTCCGGGATGAGCAGGAGCGGCTCCTGGTGCATCGGCGAGTGGACGACCTCGTCGTCGACATCCCAGCTGAACGTGAAGAGCGCGCCCTCGTCGGTCTCCGCGTACTCCTCGAGGCCCTTCTTCAAGAGCCGCGCGATCGTGCTCTTCGCGCTGCCGACCGGGCCGTGCAGCAGGATCACGCGGCGCTCCGGACCGAAGCCGCAGGCGCCGGCGCGGATGGTGCGCACGAGAGCGTTCAGCGGCTCGTCGAGACCGAAGACCCCGTCGTGCCCACCGCCCAGGGGATCCGTGAACAGGTTCCAGCGGCGCGGCGCGCTGGGCGTCTCGGGATCCTCCCAGCCGTGACCGCGGATCATGTCGTACAGCCGCTGCCACGCGTTGCGCGCGACGAGGGGCTGCTGCTCCACCAGCTCGAGGTACTCCTGGAAGGAACCCTCCCAGCTGAGCTTGCGGAAGCGCAGGGCATCGCCATCGGCGTCGGCCTGCACGAGATCGAAGAATGAGCCGCTGTCGTCCAGCATCGTGGGTACTCCTGTTGCGTGCCTTCCCTCGTGATCCTTAGGACCGGTTGACGGGGGGCACAGGACTCGGAATCGTCTTCTCTCTTCGTGGATCGCGGCGCGAAGCCTGAGCGCCGATCCCGGTCCGGACCCAGCGCTGGGTCCCGATTGCCCCAGGGACGTTCGTGACACGCTTTTCGGGTGGAAGTTTCCCTCCGGATGGTCTCGTCACGCCCTACGGGGGCCCGCGTAGGTCGGCGCGCTCACGAAGGAACTCCACCCCAGCACGCGCCATGAAGATCACGCTCCACTCCCTGCTCGCCTCGCTCCTGTTCGTCTGTGCCCCCGCCGTCGCTTCGGCGCAGGCCACGCCGCCGCGCCCCGCCGAGGCGCAGTACAACCTGTCCAAGGGCCTCGCGCTGTCCGGCTACGACCCGGTCGCCTACTTCAAGATCGGCGGCGGCAAGCCCAAGGAGGGCAAGAAGAGCCTCGTCGCCAAGCACGGCGGCGTGACCTATCAGTTCTCGAGCGAGACGAACCGCGCGACCTTCGCCGCCTCGCCCGAGCGCTTCGAGCCGGCCTACGGCGGCTGGTGCGCCTACGCGATGTCGAGCGGTGAGAAGGTCGAGATCGACCCGGACCGCTTCCTGATCGAGAACGGCAAGCTGCACGTGTTCTACGACGGCTTCTTGGGTCCCAACACGCGCAAGAAGTGGCTGAAGGAAGGCGGCGACGTGCTGTCGCCGAAGGCCAGCGCTGCCTGGAAGAAGTTCTCGGGTGAGGTCACGCCGAACCTGCGCCACTACAACCTCGACCAGGGTCTGGCGCTCGCGGGCTTCGACCCGGTCAGCTATTTCACCGAAGGCGGCGGCAAGCCGGCCAAGGGCGAAGCCAAGTGGAGCGCACGACACGCTGGAGTCGGCTACCGGTTCGCCAGCGAGAAGAACCGCGACCTGTTCCTCGCCGGTCCCGAGCGCTTCGTCCCCAAGTTCGGCGGCTACTGCGCCTGGGCCATGTCGCAGGGCAAGAAGGTCGAGGTCGACCCGAGCGCCTTCACCCTGACGGGCGGGAAACTGCACATGTTCTACAACGCTGACAAGCGGGACGCCTGGAGCGCCGAGCTCGGCAAGCTGCAGCCGGCGGCCGAGCGTGAGTGGAAGGCGTTGCACCCGCAGGCCTGAGACGCCGCAGCCCCGCTTCGATCCCCTGGAGCCGCGCCGGACCCGTCCGGCGCGGCTCTCTTCGTGGATCCGCTGCTGCACGCGGTCGCAGCGCTTCGAGCGCGTTGAGCGGCCCGGCGGTGGGCCGTCAGCGGTCGCTCGCCGGAAAGCTCGCGGCGCGCGGTCTGGGGTTCCCCACCGCGCTCGCTAAGATTCGGGCATGCGCCCCCTCCAGCTCGCCTCGCGCCTCGCCGCCGCGCTCGCCGTCCTCCTCGTGCTCCTGACCTCCTGCCAGTGCGGCGCTGCCGCCTCCCAGGAAGCCACCGATCCCGCGTTCGGCGCGTTCGACTCGTCGAAGGCCTGGGCGCTGCTGCTCGAGCAGGTCGAGCTGGGTCCGCGGCCCTCCGGCACCGAAGCGAACGCGAAGACGCGCGACCTCATCGCCCGCGAGCTCGAGAGCTACGGGATGAAGCCGGTCCGCGAGCCCTTCGTCGCGAACACGCCCAGCGGGGACATCGCGATGGAGAACGTCTACGCCGACTTCGAGGGCCGTGCCGGCAAGGGCGATGAGCCGGCACCGATGCTCTTCATCGGCGCGCACTTCGACACGAAGGTCATGCCGTTCGAGTTCGTCGGTGCGAACGACGGCGCCTCCGAGGTCGCCGCGGTCCTCGAGCTCGCGCGGGTGATCAGCAGCGGCCCGCCGCGCGCCGTCTCCTACCGCTTCGTGTTCTTCGACGGCGAGGAAGCCGTCCGGCGCGACTGGGCCGATCCGGACAACCGCTACGGGTCGCGGCACCACGTGCGTGAGCTCACCAAGGTCAAGGGTGCCCTGAAGCGCTCGCGCGCGCTCATCCTGCTCGACCTCGTCGGCGACGCCGACCTGCACCTGGAGCGGGACTCCAACTCGACCAAGCGGCTGACCGACATGTTCGTGAGCACCGCCAAGGAGCTCGGGATGAAGGATCTCTTCAACACCTACTCGATCCCCATCAAGGACGACCACCAGTCCTTCCTCGAGTTCGACATCCCAGCCGTGGACCTGATCGATCTGAACTTCGGCAAGGTCGGGAACGAGTACTGGCACACCGCCGAGGACACCGTCGACAAGTGCTCCGAGGAGAGCCTCGCGAAGGTCGGCAAGCTGGTGCTCGCCACGCTCCCGAAGGTCGAGGCGGCCTACGGCAAGTGAGCGCGCAGGCGGCGCCGGAGCTCCGTCCGGTTGCAGCAGGCGGGCGACTCGCCGGAATCGACCTGGTGCGGGGCCTGGTCATGGTGCTGATGGCCCTGGACCACACGCGTGACTTCTTCGGCGACCCGCGCGTCGATCCCACCGACCTGGCGACGACGACCCCGGCGCTGTTCGCGACGCGCTGGATCACGCACCTGTGCGCACCCACCTTCGCCCTCTTGGCGGGGACTGCCGCCTTCCTGTGGGGCGCGCGCCCGGAGCGAAGGCGCGGCGACCTGTCGCGCTTCCTGCTGCTGCGCGGACTGTGGCTGCTGGTGCTGGAGTTCACGCTCGTCGGCGCGGCCTGGGTCTGGGACGTGGCGTTGGTCTTTCACCTCGTCGGCGTGATCGGAGCGATCGGCGTCGGCTTCCTCGCGCTCGCCGCGCTGGTCTGGCTCCCCCGCCCGGCGCTCGTCGCCGTGGCGCTCGCGATCGTCGTCGGGCACAACCTGCTCGACCCCGTGACGCTGGCGGACGCGGGCGGGCTGAGCTGGCTCTGGATCCTGCTGCACGAGGGTTCGCCCGCGGGGATGATCCCGCTGGGCCAGCACCTGATCTGGGTCCAGTACCCGCTCCTGCCCTGGATCGGCGTCGTCGCGCTCGGGTACGGGCTCGGCCCCATCTTCCAGCTCCCCGAGGCCGCGCGACGCAAGGAGCTGCTGTCGCTTGGCGCGGGCGTGACGCTCCTGTTCGTCCTCCTGCGCGCCACGAACGTCTACGGCGACCCGCTGCCGTGGACGCGTGGCGCGGGCGCCGTCGAGACGCTCGAGTCGTTCGTCAACTGCGTGAAGTACCCGCCCTCGCTGCTCTTCCTCGGCATGACGCTCGGCCCGCTGCTCCTCTTGCTCGCGTTCGCGGATCGCTGGCGCGGCCCCGCGGCGGCCATCCTGATCGTCTTCGGGCGCGTGCCGCTCTTCTACTACCTCGTGCACCTCTACGTGCTCGCCGGGGCCTCCGGGCTCTGGTACCTGGTTACCAGCGGCAGGTTCACTCCAGCCATGCGCGCGATGATCGCGAGCAGCGGACCGGGCGGCGGCGATCTCCCGGAGAACTTCGGGAACGGGAACAGCCTCGGCCTGG